>JBGQHV010000001.1:0-61568 GCA_041498155.1 Gemmatimonadota bacterium
CGCGACGTCCTCCTCGGCCACAACCGCGATCGGCTGCGGGGAGTTGAGCGCGCTCGTGGCCTCCGCCGAGGCCGAGACCTGGATGGCGGGGAGCTCGATCACCGAAGGTTTGAGCGTTACATCCAGCGTCGCATCGGCGGCGCCAACGACAACTTTGCGGACGAGTGGCCCGTACCCAATCACCCGAATGGAGAGGGTGTAGCGGCCCGGCGGAATCTGCGTGATGGAGTATTTCCCGCTGTCGTCACTCGTCGCCGTACGCTGGAGCTCTACGATGCGGATGATGGCCTGCGCGATGGGACGGCCGCCGGGGTCGGTCACCCTCCCGGAGAGAGTCCACACGTCGGACCTCGGCGTGGAGGTGGCACTGACACGGAGCGCAAACGCGCTCAGGCATATCGAGAGCGCGAGCGCCACTCCGACGCCGCGCGGGATTGTGCTGGACATGATCTCTCCTGGTAGCAGTGGCGCGCGACACCGAACCCCCAACGGAGGGCGGTGCCACGACGATCGATTCGGCTACGGGATCCGCGCGGAAACGCGCGGCGTCTTCAGGAGAGGAGCGGGGGTCCGCGGATGTCAGGGAGCCGCTTGTTCAGGTCGGAGAGCGCCAGCCGCCGGCTTGCCGGTATCGCTGCACGATCGGCGAGCAGCGCGACGGGAATCGCTACCGGTCGACTTACCCGCCCCAGCGTGGAGAGGAAGCGGTGCAGGATGCAGTCGGCCGGGTGGACCGGCAGACAACTCCCGCTCGAGCGCGACTCGAGGTGAACCGGCCCGCGCGGGCCGCCGGCATCTAACCGCGCATCGGCCCACGCCGCGCCACCCGACGCGCCGAGCTGGAGCAGGGCGAGGGCGAGGAGCGCTGAGCGATGGAAGGCTGAAGGTCGGTTCATCGGTCGCTATGGTACACTGAAACGCGGCGAAAATACAAGCCCGCGCCCCGCCGCATCCACCGTAACCTCGGTCGGGGGCGTGAAATAGGGGTTCGCCTTGACATGCCCGTGTGGCGCCTCTAGCATAACCCCTTCCCCGAAAAGGACTTCTGCGACTCGATGTCCAGCCGCCGCCAGGAGGCCCTCGACTACCACTCGCAGGGCCGCCCTGGGAAGATCCAGGTCTCGCCGACCAAGCCCTTCAAGAACCAGCGCGACCTGTCCCTCGCCTACACCCCGGGGGTGGCGGAGCCCTGTCTCGAAATCGCTAAACGACCCGAGGACGTCTACCTCTACACCACGCGGGGCAACCTCGTCGCCGTGGTCTCCAACGGCACCGCGGTGCTCGGCTTGGGCAACATCGGGGCGCTTGCCTCCAAGCCGGTGATGGAAGGCAAGGGAATTCTCTTCAAGGCCTTCGCCGACATCGACGTGTTCGACCTGGAAGTCGGGTCGACCGACCCGGATGACCTGATCCGTTTCTGCCAGCTGCTCGAGCCAACGGTCGGGGGGATCAATCTGGAGGACGTCCGGTCCCCGGACTGCTTCTACGTGGAGGAGCGCCTGCGGGAGACGCTCTCGATCCCCGTGTTCCACGACGACCAGCACGGCACGGCGATCATCACGGGCGCGGCGCTCACCAACGCCCTGGAGCTGGTGGAGAAGGACGTCGCCCGCATCCAGGTCCTCTTCACCGGCGCCGGGGCGGCGGCCCTCGCCACGGCGGAGCACTACGTGCGCCTCGGCGTCCCGCGCGACCACATCACCCTGTGTGATGAGCACGGCCCGCTCCACGAGGGGCGGACGGACCTCAATCCCTATCAACGTCGCTTCGCGCGCCCCCAGAGCGCGCGGACGCTGGCCGAGCTGTTCCGCGGCACCGACGTCTTCGTCGGGCTGTCCGCCGGCGGCATCGTCACCGGCGACATGATCCGCGAGATGGCCGAACGTCCCATCGTCTTCGCCCTGGCCAATCCGACGCCCGAGATCATGCCCGACGAGGTCCGCCGCGCGCGTCCCGATGCGATCGTCGCCACCGGCCGCTCGGATTTCCCCAATCAGGTCAATAACGTCCTCGGCTTCCCGTTCATTTTTCGTGGTGCCCTCGACGTGCGCGCCACGAAAATCAACGCGGAGATGGAAATGGCCGCGTCCCGGGCGCTGGCCGCGCTGGCCAAGGAAGAAGTACCGGAGTCGGTGATGCGGGCGTATGGCATCGAGCGGCTGCGCTTCGGTCCGGAGTACCTGATCCCCAAGCCGTTCGACCCGCGCGTCCTGTTGTGGGTCGCGCCGGCGGTGGCCTGGGCCGCGATCGGCTCCGGTGTGGCCGGCCGCGTGATCGACGTCGAGGAATATCGCACCGAGTTGGACGCCCGGCTGGGCCGGGCGCGGGGTGTGATGCGCGGGTTGTCGCAGCGGGTGCAGAACGATCCACAGCGCATCGTCTTTCCCGAGGGGGAGGACGCACGGGTGCTGCGGGCCGCGCGAGTATTGGCCGACGACGGCGCCGCGCGCCCCATCCTGCTCGGGGACGTCGACGTCATGCGGCGCCAGGCGGACGACGCGGGCGTGACCCTGGAGGACATCGAGCTGGTGGATCCGCGGCACGCGGTGGACACCGAGACCATGGCGCAGGAGCTGTGGCGGCGCCGCGGGCGCCGCGGCATCACCCTGCGCGAAGCGCGTGCGCGCACCAAGGATCCGATGTATTACGGACTCCTGATGCTGCGCCAGGGACACGCCGACGCGTTCGTGGCTGGCGCGGACATGCACTATGGCGAAGCACTGCGCCCGGCGCTCGAGGTGATCGGCGTCGAGCCCGGTCGCCGGCACACGAGCGGCATTTACATGCTCGTGTTCCAGCAACAGACGTTGTTCTTCGCCGACTGCACCGTGAACATCGACCCGGATGCTGAGACGCTGGCCGAGATCGCCTCAGCGACGGCGCGATTCGTGTGGCGCCTCGGGATCGAGCCACGCGTCGCGCTGCTGTCGTTCTCGAACTTCGGCTCGGTCAAGCACGCCGCGGCCGAGAAGGTGCGGCACGCCGTCCAGCTGCTACACGAGCGTCAGCCGGAGCTGCAGGTGGACGGGGAAATGCAGGCCGATACGGCGGTGGTGGAGCGGATCCTCACGAAGACGTATCCGTTCGCCCGGCTGCGCAGCGCCGCGAACGTGCTGATATTTCCCAACCTCGATGCGGCCAACATCGCTTACAAACTGCTCGACCGCCTGGGCGGCGCCGAGGCCATCGGCCCCATCCTGGTAGGCATGGCGCAGCCGGTACACGTCTTGCAACGGGGCGCTGAAGTGAACGACATCGTGAACCTGGCGGTGCTCGCCGCCCTGGACGCCCTGGAACATCGCCGCCACGTGCGGCCCACGCACTAGAGGATTCCCCATGACCGGCACGCCCTCCGCCGCGAGCGGCGCCCGAACTTCCGGCGCCTCGCTCCTGGGGTTCACCCCGGAGCGGGCCGTGTACTGGAATCTGGGCCCCGCGGCCCTGTACGAACACGCCGTGCGTCGCGGCGAGGGCGTCCTCGCCGAGGCGGGGCCGTTCTGCGCTGTGACCAGCCCCCACACCGGGCGGAGCCCGGGCGACAAGTTCGTGGTGCGCGAGCCGTCGGCCGTGGACCAAGTGTGGTGGGGGAAGGTGAACCAGCCGCTCGAGCCCGAGCAGTTCGAGCGGCTGTATGCCGACACCCTGCGGCACCTGAACGGCCAGGAGCTGTTCGCCCGTGACCTGTTCGCCGGCGCCGATCCGGCCTACCGCGTGCCGGTGCGCTTCATCTCGCCCAACGCATGGCACACGCTGTTCGTCTACAACATGTTCCTCCGGCCCGGCGACGCGGACCTCCTCTCCTTCAAGCCGGCCTGGCACGTGCTGCACGCGCCCGAGATGCAGGCCGACCCCGCCGTCCACGGGACGAAGACCAGCACGTTCATCGTCGTCCATTTCGCCCGGCGCACGGTTCTCATTGGCGGCACCCGCTATGCGGGGGAGATGAAGAAGTCCATCTTCACCGTTCTCAACTACCTGCTGCCGGCGCAGGGCGTGCTGCCGATGCACTGCTCGGCGAACATCGGTGAGGCGGGGGATGTCGCGTTGTTCTTCGGCCTCTCCGGCACCGGCAAGACCACGCTCTCCGCTGATCCCGACCGCGGGTTGATCGGGGACGACGAGCACGGTTGGAGCGAATCGGGCGTCTTCAACTTCGAGGGCGGCTGTTACGCGAAGGTGATCCGCCTCTCCGCCGAGGGCGAGCCGGAGATCTACGCGACGACGCGGCGCTTCGGCACGGTGCTCGAGAACGTCGTGGTCGATCCCACCACGCGGCGGCTGGACCTCGACTCCGCCACGATCACCGAGAACACGCGCGCGTCCTACCCGATCCACTTCATCCAGAACCACGTCGCCGGCGGGCTCGGGGGACATCCGACGCACATCGTGTTCCTCACCTGCGATGCGTTCGGCGTCATGCCGCCGGTCGCGCGCCTCACCCCCGCCCAGGCGATGTACCACTTTCTGTCGGGCTACACCGCCAAGGTCGCGGGCACCGAGCGCGGGGTCACCGAGCCGAAGGAGACGTTCTCCGCCTGCTTCGGCGCCCCGTTCCTGCCCCGGCACCCCAACGTGTACGCCACCATGCTCGGCGAGAAGATCGCCCGGCACGGCGTGCAATGCTGGCTCGTGAACACGGGATGGACGGGCGGCGGCTTCGGCGTCGGCCAGCGGATGCGCCTCGCGCACACCCGGGCCATCGTGCGCGCCGCGCTGGGCGGCAAGCTCGACCGCACCCCGACGGTGCGCGAGCCGGCCTTCGGGCTCGCCGTCCCCACCGACGTGCCGGGCGTCCCCGCCGACGTGCTCCTGCCCCGCCGGACCTGGTCCGATCCAGCCGCGTATGACGCGCAGGCGGCCCGGCTCGCGGATCTGTTCCGCAAGAACTTCACGCAGTTCGAAGAACAGGTGCATGCGGCGGTGCGCGAGGCCGGGCCCCCAGGCCCCAGGGCGTGACCCGGCCCGAAGTCGTCCGCGATCCGCTCTGGAACAACATCCGGCTCGAGCCGGAAGCGCTCGAGCTCCTCGACACACCCGCCGTCCAGCGCTTGCGCTACGTCCGGCAGCTGGGGCACGCATTCCTCGTCTATCCCGGGGCCACCCACACGCGCTTCGAGCACGCGCTCGGCGCCTACCACCTCGCGCGCCGCGCGCTCACGCTGCTCGAGGAGGGCGGCCAGGTCGTCGACCCGGCCGATGGGCTGCGGTTGCGCCTCTCGGCCCTGCTGCACGACGTCGGCCACTACCCGTTCTCCCACGCGCTCGAGGAGGCCGGGCTTCCCAACCACGAGGAGCTGGCCAAGCGTCACCTCAGTCAACCCGAGGTGGTCGGCGCGCTGGAGCGCTGGGGCATCGCCCTCCCCAAGCTCCTGGCGCTGATCCGTGGCCAGACGCGGGAGCCGCTGGCGGGCCTCGTCTCGGGCGCGGTCGACGTGGACAAGCTCGACTACCTGTCGCGCGATGCCTGGATGTGCGGGGTGCCCTACGGGGTGATCGACGTAGACCGGCTGCTGTCGTCATTGACCCTCGCCCCCGGGCCGGGGGGGCGGTTGGCGCTCGCGCTGCACGAGAAGGGTCTTTCGGCGCTCGAATCGCTGCTCTTCGCCAAGTACCAGATGTATCGCAACGTGTACTGGCACCACGCAGTGCGCAGCGCCACGGCGATGTTCAAGCGGCTAGTGCGGCGGGCCATCCAGGACGGCCGTATCCAATCCGACGACGTCGCCGTAGCCACCGACGACGGCCTGATCCACGAGCTGGGGCGCGACGACCCGACGGGGTTGGCGCGGCGCCTGCGCGAGCGCCGTCTCGCCAAGCGGATCCTCGACGTGCCGGCCACCGCGCTGCCCGCCGACACGGTGGATTGGCCCGCCACCGATCCCGACCTCACGGAACGGGTCGAAGACCGCCTGGCCGAAGAGACCGGGCTGGCCGCGGGCGAGTTGTTCCTCGATTTCCCCGCCAAAGACCGCATGCTGGGAGTGGAATTGCCGCTGGTGCGGCGCGACGGCACCGTCGGACACCTGGGAGGTGAGGGAGCCGAGATCCACCTCGGGATGCCCCGGGTGGCCGCCGAGCTGGTCCGCTCGGCTCGCCGGTTGCGGGTCTTCACGCTGCGGGCGGTGCCGCTGCGCGAAACGGATATCGTCGAATTGATCCGGCTGCCGCGCGAGGAGGTGGCGGCGCGGCTCGCGGGGGACCAGGCGCTGCTCAGCGCTTCCGACCGACCTCGGTCGCCTGAGTCGTCTCGTCGTCGTCGGGAAACTCCACCGAATCGATCCGGACCAGGATCGCGGTGATGTTGTCGAGGCCGCCGTGGCGGTTGGCCTCGTTGATCAGCTGGTCCACCTGCTCCTGTGGCATCTGCTCGTCTTTGCCCAGGATCTCGTGCAATTCCGGATCCTCCAGCATTCCCGTGAGCCCGTCCGACGCGAGCAGGAACAGGTCCTTGGGCTTCACCGAGCCGACGTACACGTCGGGGGTGACGTCGCTGTTGGCCCCGACGCAGCGCGTGATGACGTTGCTGTAGGGATGCGTGCGGGCCTGCTCGGCCGTCAGATACCCGGCGTCCACCTGCTCTTGCACGTAGGAGTGGTCCTTCGTGACCTGGGTCAGCTTCCCCTCACGCAGCAGATAGGCGCGGCTGTCACCCACCTGCCCGATCAGGAACCGCGTGCCGTACAGCACCAGCGACGTGACCGTCGTCCCCATCCCCCGCTTGTCGTGCTCGGTCAGGGTCCGCTGGAAGATGGCCCCGTTCGCGGCCCGGATCGCCTGCTGCATCCGGTCCGCGACGTCCTTGTCGCCAAGCCCGCGCAGGGATCCCAGCTCCCGGGCGATGTGGCGCACCGCCATCTCGCTCGCCACTTCTCCGGCGGCGTGCCCCCCCATGCCATCCGCGACCACGAAGATCCCCCGGTCGGGAACCATGAGGTAGCTGTCCTCATTCCCCGACCGGATAATGCCGACGTCGGTCCGCCCTGCGCAGGTAATGTGCACGCTGGGCCGCTACACCAGGATCCAGTAGATCAGCGCCGAAGCCGCGAGAACGATCACGGCCGCACTCGACCCGCAGCCCTTGCCCTTCTTCTGCGGTGCCTGCGCAGCCGGCCGCCTCGGTGGGCCGGACGGTTTCGGCGGCGTCTTGGCGGGGGCGGCGGAAGGGCCGGGCTTGGCCGGTTGGGCCGCCGCCTTCGGGGGCGTCGCGGCAGCCGCCGCAGCGGCCACCGGGGCCGCCGCCGCAACGGCCGGCGCCGCGGCCGCGGGAGCCGGGGCCGGGACGCGCGGCGCTGGAGGCGGCGGGGGCGGTGCGGGTGGCGCCGGCGCTGCGGCCGGCGGCTTGAACGACTCGATCACCTTGGTGCCGCCGCCCTTGGCGACTCCCAGCGCGTCATCCGTCGGCTCGAACACCAGCTGCACGTCCCCGAACCGCACCAACGTCCCCGGAGCGATCGGCGTGTCGGCGCCGATCCGCTCGCCGTCCACGTAGGTGCCGTTGGTCGACGCGAGGTCCATGAGGACCCACACGCCTTCGCGACGCTGCAGCTTGGCATGGGAGGTCGAGACCGATTCGTCGGGGAGCACGAGATCGTTGTAATCGGCGCGGCCGATGTTCGCCACCGGGGTCTTCACGATCAGCCGCGTTCCCTTCAGTCCCCCGCTGCGCACCAGGAAGTTCGCGAGCGGCCCCGAAGAAGCGGCCGCGCCGGCGGGGCTCGGCGTGGGCGACGTGGGGCGCGGGGTGGCGGGCATGCCGAACGACGTGTTCTGGAGACGGGCACCGGCGCCGGGGGCAGGCGGACTCGCCGCGGGGACCGCCGCCGGACCCGGCGCCGGGACTGCGTCGGAGTAGAAGCGGAAGCTCTCCTCCCCGATCCGGATCACGTCGGCGCGGGCCAGCAGTCGCTGCCCCTCCACGCGCTCCTCGTTCACCCACACGCCGTTAGTGCTCGAATCGACCAGCACGTAGCCCTTGGGAGAGGGGACGATTTCCGCGTGGCGGCGCGACACATCCTTTCCGGGCACGACCACGTCACATCCCGCTTCACGCCCCAATACCAGCGAGGCGGCCATGATCACGTATTCCCGGCCATCGGTGAGCGACACCAGCCGCCCGCCGGTGGTGCCAACCGAGCGCGCTGCGCCACCGGGCCGGGGAGCCGCATCCGATGGCACCATCATCGCCGGAACGAATTGGGTGCTGCCGCTGCGACGCTCGTCCACGAACGTGAGCTCGTGCCCCGCGACCTGCAGCTTGTCGCCGTGCAGCAGCGGCGTCGGCTCCGCCCCGAGCCGCACACCGTTGATCATCACATCCGCTTCCGGCACGGCTTTCCGAATCACCACCTGTCCGTCGGGTTGTCCCTGCAGCACGGCGTGCTTGGCCAGCAGGCCCGGCCCGGTGAGCGCGATCGCGCACGACGGGTCGCTCCCCAAGGCCACCTCCCCCAAGGGGATGGTGAACCGCTTGCCGCCAAGTTCGAGCATGGACATGAACGGATTCTCCAGGGGCGCTGGCCGAAGGTCGGAAAAGTACGCCCGGCGGCGTAACCGGGCAAGCCGACGTGGTTTACGAGACTTCCCCTTCCAGTTCGCGTCCCACCAATCCCCGCCGCAGCCAACGCCAGAACAACCATGAACCGAAGATCACGGTCGCGTAGCTGTTGATGAACCGCCAGAGCACGGTGTAGCTGGGCAACAGCGTGCGCGGGACATAGATGGACATCACCGCCACCGACAGCACCTCGGCCAGGCCGGACGCGCCCGGCGTGGGCGCGAAATACAGGAGGAACGAGATGAAGGTCTGCACCAGCAGGATGTCGAAGAAATGGGCCGGCAACCCGAGCGCCCGCATGGCGACGTAGCCGGCGAGCAGCTTGTTGGCGTGCGACGGGGCCGACAACACGATGGCCCACACCAGGGCGAGCAGTCCGCGGGGACTGCCGAACGCCTCCATGCACTCGTGCGCCCGGTCGATGCCTTCGCGCAACCGGTCGATCCGGGCGGCCACCTTCGCGCTGCGGGCTTCCAGCCGGGTCGCCACCCAATGGACGAAGTCCCGCAGCAGGCGGGGGAAAAACATCGCGAAGGCCATCACGATCCCGATCAGCACGAAGATCAGGAAGCTCGTCTTGAAGAGGTCGTACAGCGTGATGCCCAGCACCACGCCGTGCTGGGCCAGCGACCGGCCGGCGCCGAGCAGGATCGCCAGCGGCCCCGCCACGGCGAAGAAGATCACCGTGGCGACGAACGTCATGAAGGTGGAAGTCACCGCCTCCGGGAGCCGGACGCCCGCCCGTCGCATCGTCCACATCATCATCGGGCCGGCGCCGGTCTGGAACGGCGTGAGGTAGGCGCCCCAGGCGCTCATCCCGCCGGAGATCACCATGTCGCGCCAGCGGACACCGGGATGCACGTGCCGCGCGACCACCCACAGCCGGGTCCCGCCCCCAAACCAGTCCATCGACGCCAGCCCCATCCCGATGAGGAGCCACCACCAGCGCAGCCCCAGGAAGGCGTTGACGAACGCCTGAAAGTTGTTGCCGTAGAGGAGCAACCCCGCGAGGCCGCCGATCGAGATGAGGGCGAAGACCTCGAGACCGCGGCGCAGGGGACGGGGGGTGAGGACCGGCATGCAACCCACAAACCTAGGACGTTCCCGGCACGCCGCCAGCGGGCGCCGCTCCCTGCACCGCCCGGTCCCCGGTTAACTTCGCAGGTTATGCCGTCACCTCCCGAGCGCGTGATTCTGCGCAACGCGCGACAGCACAATCTCAAGGGGATCACGGTCGAGCTGCCGCGGCGAGCGCTCACCGTCATCACCGGCCCCTCGGGATCGGGCAAGAGTTCGCTGGCATTCGACACGCTCTATGCGGAGGGACAGCGGCGCTACATCGAATCCTTGTCCACCTACGCCAAGCAGTTCCTCGAGCGGATGCCCAAACCGCTGGTGGATTCCCTCGAGGGCCTGTCCCCCGCGGTGGCGATCGAGCAGAAGAACCCCACCACGTCCAGCCGCTCCACCGTCGGCACCGCGACGGAGATCTACGATTTCCTGCGGCTGCTCTGGGCGCGCGTCGGCACGCCCTACTGCCGGCACTGCGGGGCGGTGGTGAAGGTAGACACGGTGGAAGAAGTCGTGGACGCGATCCTGGCGGGAGCCGGCGGAGAGCATCCGGAGCCCGTGCTGATCAGCTTCCCCCTGCCCGAAAGCGCCCATCGCCCCGACGTAGACGCGGCCGCCCAGCTCGTCGCCGCCGGGTTCGTGCGCGCGCAGGTGGACGGCGCCGTACTGCGGCTCGACGAGCCCGAATCCGAGGGACGGGTGCGCGCGGGCCGTGAGGTGCTGGTCATTGTCGACCGCCTGTCGCCCACCGACCCGAATCGCGGCCGACTCGTGGACGCGGTGGGCACGGCGTTCGCCGAGGGAGAAGGCGTCGCTGTGGCGCTCACCAACGGAGCGCGGCGCCGCTTTTCATCTCATCCCACCTGCTCGACGTGCGGCCAGGCCGCGCCGACGCTCACGCCGGCCTTGTTCTCCTTCAACAATCCGCGGGGCGCCTGCCCGGGGTGCAACGGATTCGGGGCCGTGCTCGAGTACGACGAGTCGCTCATCGTCCCGGAGCCGGGGACGTCCATCGCCAATGGAGCGATCGACCCCTGGACGAAGCCCCGCTATGAAGGGCGGCGGCGACTGCTGCGGGAGACGGCCCGGACCCGCGGCATCCCCGTCAACCTCCCGTGGCGGGAGCTCGAGCCGCCACAGCAACAGTTCCTGCTCCACGGGGCCGCCGGCAGCGGTCGCTACCTGGGCGTGTTTCCGTTTCTCGAGCGTCTCGAGTCCAAGCGTTACAAGCAGTACATCCGGGTCTTCCTGCGCCAATACCAGCTCGCCAAGACGTGCCCCGCGTGCGGCGGCACGCGCCTGAAACCCGAGGCACTGGCCGTGCGGGTGGGTGACCGGACCATCGCCCAGATCACCGCCCTGACCGCCGCCGAGCTGCAGCAGTGGCTCGGGTCGCTCACCTGGACGCCGTTCCAGCAGGCGATCGCCCGACATCTGCTCGAAGAGCTCGGAGCGCGGGTGTCGTTCGTCGTGGACGTCGGCCTCGGTTATCTCACCGTCGACCGCCAAACGCGCACCCTGTCGGGCGGGGAGGCTCAGCGCATCGCCCTCTCCAACGCCCTGGGCTCGCGACTCACCGAGACCCTGTACGTGCTCGACGAGCCGACAATCGGGTTGCACCCCAGCGACGTGCAGCGGCTGCTGACGCTGCTGCGCCGTCTGGCGACGGCCGGGAACACCGTCGTCGTCGTGGAGCACGACCCGGCCGCGATGGCCGTCGCCGATTACATGGTGGAGCTGGGCCCCGGGAGCGGGACGGCGGGCGGTGCAGTCGTGTACCAGGGGCCGGCCGCCGGGGTGCGGGCGGCCGGCACGCTGACCGGCCAGTATCTCTCGGGCGAGAAACGGATCAGCGTGCCGTCGGCGCGCCGGCCGGCGCTGCGTTGGCTCACGCTGCGGGGCGCCCGGCTGCACAATCTCGAGAACGTGGACGTCCGGATCCCCCTGCACGCGCTCGTGGCCGTCACCGGTGTGTCGGGCTCAGGCAAGTCCACCCTGGTCCACGACGTGCTGTACCGGCAGCTCGAGCGCCGCCTGCGGGGCGCGCACAGCGCCAAGGAGCATCTGGGCGAGCCGGTCGGCGAAGTGGCGGCCCTCGAGGGGTGGGAGGGGATCGGGGATGTCGTGTTGATTGACCAATCGCCGATCGGGAGGACGCCCCGGTCCAATCCCATCACGTACGTGAAGGCGTTCGACGAGCTGCGGCAGCTGTTCGCTGCCCTGCCCCGCTCGCGCGAGCGGCGCTACACGGCGAGCACCTTTTCCTTCAACATCCGCGGCGGCCGCTGCGAGGCGTGCGAAGGCGCCGGCGCGGTCCAGGTGGAAATGGTCTTCCTGGCCAACGTCTTCGTGCCGTGCGAGGCGTGCGGCGGCCGCCGCTTCAAGCCGGAAGTGCTCGACGTCCGGCTGGACGGCCGGTCGATCCACGACGTGCTCGAGTGGACGGTGGACGAGGCGCTGCGTCGCTTTCACAAACAGCCGCGTCTGGCCCGCGCCCTGTGGCAGCTGCAGCAAGTGGGGCTGGGATACCTGCGACTCGGGCAGCCGGCCACGACGTTGTCGGGCGGCGAGGCACAACGGCTCAAGATCGCCCGCGAGCTGACCCTCTCCGGTACGCGACCCACCCGCGCGGGCCGGCGCAATCTCTACATTCTGGACGAGCCGACGACCGGCCTCCACCTGGACGACGTGCGCACCTTATGCCGGGTGCTCGACCGGCTGGTGGACGCCGGTCATACGGTCGTGGTCATCGAGCATCACCTCGACGTTCTCAAGCGGGCCGACTGGATCGTGGATCTCGGCCCAGGAGCGGGCGCGGCCGGCGGTCGGATCACGGCCTCCGGGACGCCAGAGACGGTCGCGCAGGCCCCCGGCAGCATTACCGGCCGCTACCTGGCAGCCGTGCTGTGAGCCGTCGCCGCGCCGACGCGCAGCTCGTCCTGGCCTGTCTCGTGTGGGGCGTGAGCTTCGTGGTCGTCAAGCAAGGGCTCGCGCTCGCCTCCCCGCTCGCGTTCGCCACCGTCCGATTCGCGCTCGCCGCGCTGCTCCTCGCACCCTTTGCCCGCCTTCGACGCCCGTTCACTCGGGTTGAGCTCGTGGGCGGCGGAGCGCTGTCCCTGCTGCTGGGCATCGGCTACCTGACGCAGACCGTCGGCCTGGTATGGACCACGCCGTCGCGCTCGGCATTCCTGGTGGCCATCTCCTCCGTTCTGGCGCCCGCCATCGCCGCGCTCGCCTTGCGGGAGCGTCCTTCCGGCCGCCTGCTCGCCGCGCTTGGACTGGCGGCGGCCGGCGTTTTCTGGCTCACCGCACCCGACCACGGCGGCCTGAACCGCGGCGACGTCCTCACGCTCGTCACGGCGGTGCTGTACGGCGGACACATCGTCACCATCGGCGCCTTCTCCCGCCGCGGCGATCCGTTCCACCTCGTGTGGCTGCAGATCGTGGGCACAGCCCTGCTCGCCGCCTTGGGAACGGTCTTCTTCGAGCAGCCGCATATCGCCTGGACGCCCGGCTTCGTCGCGGTGCTTTTGTACACGGCCGCCGGCGCCACCGTGGCTACCCTGTTGCTGCAGATGCACGCCCAGCGACACATGTCGGCGGCGCGCGCGGCGGTGCTGTTTTGCAGCGAGAGCCTGTTCGCCGCGACCACCTCCTGGCTCGTCCTCGGAGAGCGCCTCTCGGTGGGGCAATGGCTGGGCGGCGGGCTGATCCTGACGGGCCTGGTGCTGGCCGAGCTGAAGGCGTCCTCAGCATCGGTTGAAGTCGCGGCTCCTCATGGCGATATTACGGCCCCACACGCAGACAGCTGATAGCCGATAGCCTCAGCATCCAGTCCCGAGTAGCTCAGTTGGTAGAGCAGCCGGCTGTTAACCGGCGGGTCGGGGGTTCGAGTCCCTCCTCGGGAGCTGCCAGACCGCAGGACGCCGGTAGCGGTTTTGACGATGTCTTGCACATTTAGGCTGTGACACCTTCCGCCGAGCCCCCGCAGTCTTCTCAGGCAGCCTCCTCCGGCGGGCGCCCCGCGCCCTCTCCGGTGCCGTTGGATGGGGGTCTCCTGCAGGCGCTGCTGGAGCACAGCTCCGACGTCACCGCGTTGCTCGATGCGACCGGGACGATTCTCTATACCTCACCCCCGGTGACCCGGCTGCTCGGCTACAGTCCGGCCGAGCTGGTGGGGCGTAGCGCGTTCGAGCTGCTCCACCCCGACGACCTGCCGCGCGCCCAGAGCCTGTTCGCGGGATTGTTAGAGCGGCCCGCGGATGCGGTGACGGCCGTGGTGCGCTATCGGCACAAGGAAGGCGCCTGGCGCGACATCGAGGGTGTCGGGGTCAACCGGCTTCAGGACCCGGCGATCCGGGCGATCGTCGTCAACTACCGGGACCTCACGGCGCGTCACGCGGCCGAGGCGGAAGCCCGTCGTACGGTGTCGCTGCTGCAGTCCACGCTCGAGTCCACGACGGACGGGATTCTGGTGGTGGACGAAGCCGGCCGCATCGTGTCGTACAACCGGCGCTTCGTGGAGCTGTGGCGCATCCCGCAGACCGTGCTCGACTCGCGGGATGACGACCGCGCCTTGGCGCACGTGCTCGACCAGGTGGCGAACCCGGAGCAATTCCTGGCGAAGGTGCGGGAGCTGTACGCCCATCCCGAGGCCGCGAGCTTCGACATTCTCGAGTTCAAGGACGGGCGCATCTTCGAGCGCTTTTCCCTGCCGCAGCGGCTCGACGGCAAGCCGGTCGGACGGGTCTGGAGCTTTCGCGACGTCACCGCCCGGTCGCGCGCCGAGCGCGCCTTGCGGGAAAGCGAGGAGCGCTACCGGGCGTTCATCACCCACACGTCCGAAGGGGTCTTCCGAATCGAGCACCAGCCGCCGGTGCCGGTGGATCTCCCGGTGGACGAGCAGATCGAAGCGCACTATCGCACTGGTATCCTCGCGGAATGCAACGCCGTGCTGGCGCAGATGTACGGGTTCGACCGGCCGGAACAGCTGGTGGGGCGGCACCTGTACGAGTTCTTCGATCGCGCCGACCCCAAGAACCTCGAGTCGATGCGTCGGTTCATCCTCGGGGGCAACCGGGACCTGGACACCGAATACCACGAGTTCGACCGGCTCGGCAAGCACCGGGTGTTCGTGAGCAACTCGGTGGGCTTCGTGGAGGACGGGGCCCTGGTGCGGGTCTGGGGCACGCAGCGGGACGTCACGGAACGTCGCCGTGCCGAGCAGGTGCAATCGGCCACGTATCGGATCTCGGAGGCCGCGAATACCGCGCACACCCTCCCCGATCTGTACCGGGCGGTGCACGCGATCGTCGGCGAGCTGATGCCGGCCCGGAATCTGTACATCGCCCTCTACGACGAGCCCGGGCAGACGCTGTCATTCCCGTACTTCCAGGACGAATTCGACTCCGGATTCCCGGCCAAGGCACTGGGCCGGGGGCTGACCGAGTACGTACTGCGCACCGGCGCGCCGCTCCTGGCGACCCCCGACGTCTACAACCGTCTCGTCGAGCAAGGGGAGGTGGAGCTCATCGGCACGCCGTCCCTGGACTGGGTGGGCGTCCCGCTCAAGGCGGGCGGCCACACCATGGGCGTCATCGCGGTGCAGACCTATTCGGCGGGCGTGCGCTACGGCGAGCGTGAGCGGCAGATCCTGGAGTTCGTCTCGACGCAGATCGCGCTGGTGATCGAGCGTAAACATGCCGAACAGCAGCTGGCCGACAGCGAAGCCAAGTATCGGCTGCTGTTCGAGGCGAATCCGGAGCCGATGTGGGTGTACGACCACGACGACTACCGGATCCTCGCGGCGAACCAGGCGGCCATTGTGAGCTACGGCTACACCGAAGCCGAGCTGCTTGGCATGACCGTGTACGACCTCCATCCCAGCGCCGATCACCCCGCGCTCGACAGCCTGCTGCGCCAGCCGCGCGAGCACGCCGCCACGCGGGGCGGCCTGCACCACCGGAAGAAGGACGGCACGATCATCGATGTCGAGATCCTGGCCGATTCCATCGATTTCGCCGGACGCCGGGCGCGTCTGATCCTGTCCCGCGACGTCACCGAGCGGCGCCGCCTCGAGCGTCAGTTGCAGGAGAACGAGCAGAAATACCGTATGCTGTTCGAGGCGAACGCGGAAGCGATGTACGTCTACGACCTCGAGACGTACCGCTTCCTCGCCGTGAACCAGGCCGCGATCGCCCGCTACGGTTACACGCGCGAGGAGTTCCTCGCGCGAACGGCCTTCGATCTGTGCCCGCCGGAGGAAGCGGCGAAGCTGCAGGCGTATCTGCGGGACCACCCTCGCATGTCCGAGACCACGAGCGGCTGGATCCACCAGCGCAAGGACGGCAGCCTGCTCGAGGCGGAGGTGGTCGCCCACACGATCGATTTCGGCGGACGGCTGGCCAACCTCGTCCTCGCCCGCAACGTCACCGAGCAACGCCGTCTGGAGGCCCAGCTGCGGCAAGCCCAGAAGATGGAGGCGGTCGGACGGCTCGCGGGCGGGATCGCCCACGACTTCAACAACCTTCTCACCGCCATCCTCGGCTCGGCCCAGCTCGCCCTGCGGGAGGTGGAGCCCTCACACCCGGTGCGCGAGGATCTGGAGGAGATCCGCCGCGCCGGCCTCCGGGCTGCCGAGCTCACCCGCCAGCTGCTGGCGTACAGCCGGCGCCAGGTAGTGGCGCCCAAAATCATCAACGTCAACGAGGTGGTGCGGAACCTCGAATCGATGGTGCGGCGGCTCATTCGCGAGGACATCGACCTCGTGCTCGAGCTTGCGCCTCACCCACTCACGGTCAAGAGCGACCCCGGACAGCTGGACCAGGTCGTGCTGAACCTGGTCGTCAACGCCCGGGACGCGCTGCCCCAGCGCGGCCGCATCACCGTGCGTACGGCGCCCGTCAGCCTCGGCGCCCACCAGCCCGGCAACGACCCGCCTGCGGCGCCCGGCGCCTACGTGCACATCGCCGTTTCCGACACCGGCACCGGGCTCACGCCCGAAGCCCGGGCGCATCTCTTCGAGCCCTTCTTCACGACCAAGGAGCTGGGCAAGGGAACGGGACTCGGCCTGGCGACCGTGTACGGAATCGTGAAGCAGAATGGCGGATACATCTACGTGGATTCGGGTCCCGAGACGGGAACGACGGTCCGCGTCTACCTCCCGCTGAGCACCGAGCCACTCCCGGGAGTCGAGGTCGCGCCACCCGTGCCCGCGCCGGCGGGAGGGTCGGAAACAGTCCTTCTGGTCGAGGACGAAGCCGCCGTACGCCAATTCGCTCGCCGGGCGCTCGAGTCGAGCGGCTACTGCGTCCTCTCGGCAGGGCACGGGGCGGAAGCGCTGGCGCTCGCGGAACAGCACCCGGGGCCGATCCACGTCCTCCTCACCGATGTCGTCATGCCGGGGATGGGAGGACCCGAGCTGGCCCGGCAGCTGTCGCTGCGACGGCCCAGCCTGAGAGTCCTCTTTTGCTCAGGGTATACCGACGACGCGACCGTGCGGGACGGTGTGCGGGAGGCGGGGACGGCGTTCCTTCAGAAGCCCTTTGCCCCTGAAGACCTGATTCACAAGGTTCGGGAGGTGCTGACGACCCCATAACACTTGACCAATGTGAGTGTGTGCTCACTTAATTCCGCAACGTATTATTGCGCAATAGTTTATAATCACACAAGCCCCAATACTTTGGCATAACTGAAAGCCAGTAAACGAGTTGCTGCGAACAAGAGCGGGAATTGACCGCCCCGCCGCTAGATTGCGCCATGCCTCTTCGCCCTTTGTACGGTCACGACATCGTCCGTTCGCGGCTGGGAGCCGCTATCCAGGGCGGGCGCCTGCCCCAGGCACTGCTGTTCGAGGGCCCCAGGGGGGTCGGCAAGCAGCGAGTGGCCCTCTGGGTCGCCCAGACGCTGCTGTGTGAGCGTGGTGGGGCGGAGCCCTGCAACGACTGCCAGCACTGCCGGATGGTGGCCTCCTTGACCCACCCAGACTTGCACTGGCTTGTTCCGCTCGAGCTGGCCAAGAAGGGGGCGGATGCGGACAAGCAGGTCGAGCTGGTGGAATCCGCCTTGGGCGAGGAGATGGCCACACGGCGGGAGCAGCCCTTGTACGGCCCTCTGCCTGGAATGGCCGTCCACACTGTTGCGGCCGTGCGACTGTTGCTACGACATGTGGCGCTGACGCCAGCCATGGCTCGCCGAAAGGTCTTCATCGTCGGCGATGCGGAGCGCCTCATACCGCAGCGGGCCAACCCCGAGGCCGCTAACGCGTTGCTAAAGGTGCTGGAAGAGCCCCCAGCGGACACCGTCGTGATGCTGACGGCCGCCGAGCCGGATGCCCTGCTACCTACGATCCTCTCTCGCGTAGTGCGGGTCAGGATCCACCGGGTACCGGATAGTGTCGTGACATCATTTATACACAACGAGATGCAGGGCAAAGAACAAGAGGCCTCAGGGGCCGAAGGCTGCATCGGCAGACTTCTTGCCCGATCCCAATCCAGCGGGGCCCCTGGACGAGACGCATCCGAAGCGTTCCAGACAACCCTGCGCGGTAACGCCGTCGATCGGTATTCCCTGGCCCTGCGTCAGACTCCGTTCCAGGCACGCGGGGGATTCACCGACATGCTGGACGGGTTGCTGGAGCGCTTGCGGCAAGAAGCGCGACGGGGAGGCGACACGCGACGACTCGCCGATGCGATCTCCCTGGTGCTGCAGGCGCGCGAGCAGGCCCAGGGCAATGTGAACCCGCAGCTCCTGGCGGCGGTGCTGGCGGAAGACCTGGCGGAGGCGGGCCCATGGCCGAGCTGACGCATTTCGACGACGCCGGCGGCGCGCACATGGTCGATGTCGGCGGGAAGGCCGCCACGGCGCGCAGCGCGACGGCGGCCGGAGCGATCCGGATGTCGGCTGACGCGTTCCGGCTCGTGGCCGACGGGGCGGTCGCCAAGGGCGACGTGCTCACCGTGAGCCAGATCGCGGGGACCCTGGCGGCAAAGCGGACGGCTGAGCTGATCCCGCTGTGTCACCCGCTGGCGCTCGATCATGTGGACGTGAGCGCCACCCTGGACGATACGCTCCCCGGGGTCCGCGTGCGGGCGACGGTTCGCACCGTGGGTCGTACGGGAGTCGAAATGGAAGCGCTCACGGCCGTTTCAGTCGCACTGCTGACGATCTACGATATGGTGAAAAGCGCCGACCGCGAGATGGAGCTCTTGTCGGTGCGCCTGCTGGAGAAGACGGGCGGTAGTCGCGGCGATTGGCGCCGCGGCTGAAGGAGCCCACACCGCCGCTGGGGTTGCGGGATTGGGGATGCGAGCGGCGGGCCCCGAATTCAGGAGGAGTATGAGCGCATCGCGACGTTGGCGAGTACCAGGCGGTTTGATCGTGTTCGGAGGGCTGGTGGCGTCCAGCATCGGCTGGGCGCGCCACGCGGCAGCCGACGATCAACCGTCGGCGACGGCGGGAGCGACGTTGGGCGAGGTGCAGACATTGTCCCAGCAGCTCGAGTCGATGCGGGGCGAGTTGACGGTCGCCCGGCTCCAGCTCGATCGCGCCGAGGCGGTCATGGAGTTCTCCGGCCGCTACGACATCCCGGCCGACCTGGCCGCGGCGGTCTACGATATCGCGCTGGCTGAAGGGATCGAGCCTGACCTCGCGTTCCGCGTGGTGAGCGTCGAGTCCCGGTTCGACCTGCGGGCCCACAGCTCCGCCGGCGCCGTGGGACTCACCCAGATCCTCCCCAGCACCGCCCGGCTGTACGAGCCGGAGCTGACGAACGATCAACTCTATGAGCGGGAGACCAATCTGCGCCTGGGCTTTCGGTACCTGCACGACCTGCTGACGCGCTACGGGGACAACCTGGAGCGGGCGCTGCTGGCCTACAATCGCGGGCCCTCGAAGGTCCAGGACCTGCTGCGCGCCGGAGTGAATCCTTCGAACGGATATGCCCAGACGGTGATGCGCGGCTACCACCGCCAGCAGGCGGGCGGAGGCGCCGCCGAGTAGGCAGGCGTCGGGGGGGGGCCATACTCAGGGTAGGAGCTACGAAGCGAAGCGGCCAGGGAGCAATCCCTGGCCGCTTCGCTGTGCCGGAGTGGTCTGGCGCCCTACTCCGTTTGGTTCTTGCCCGCGGTCTGCAGGGGCGGAATCCGCAGCAACTGCCCCGG
Source organism: Gemmatimonadota bacterium (assembly GCA_041498155.1). Taxonomy (GTDB): domain Bacteria; phylum Gemmatimonadota; class Gemmatimonadetes; order Gemmatimonadales; family GWC2-71-9; genus DASTHG01. The sequence goes on from JBGQHV010000001.1 coordinate 19,786, forward strand.
CTTGATGATCGAGGTCAGCGAGAGACCGTTGTAGTCCAGCAGCGCCCGCAGCGTCACGCCGTAGCGGCGCGCGATCTGGCTTGCCGTCTCACCGCTGCGAACGCGGTGGGAGGCCGCGATCGCGCTCCCGCTCACCGCCGCCGTGCGGCGCGGGGCGGGATCCGCCGGCCCGTTCCAGGCCGCCCGCGGCACGACACGCCCGCTCATCGGGATGACGAGACGCGTGCCGACCTTGAGCGTACGCGGCTTGAGCCACGGGTTGGCACCCTGAATCATCGAGACGGACACCCGGTACTGCTTCGCGATTTCGGAGAGCGTCTGCCCCCGCGTCACATAGTGATCCACGAAGGTGATGCGGTCGGTGAGCGCCAGCGTGTCGTACCGCTCCGCCACCAGGGTCCCCCGGCCGCGCGGCACCCGCACGGTGACCTCGCGGCCCGGCGGGGTCACGCCACGCACGAACTGGGGGTTGAGCTCCAGCAGCGCCGCCGTCGTCGTATCGGCGAGCCGCGCCAGGACATCCATCCCGGTCGCGTCAGGCACTCGGATCTCGTCGAATACCAGGGGCGTCAGAGGCGCGATGTCGGTGAACCCGTAGCGGGCCGGCTGTTTGGCGACCAGGGCCGCGGCGATCAGCTTCGGCACGTAGTCTCGGGTCTCGCGGCGCAGGATGCGCGTGCTGGCGAGCTGGAAGAAGGTCTCATCGGTGAGACTATCCGCCTCGCCGGGTAACCGCCGCACGCCGCGCTGGATCCGGCCCTCGCCGGCGTTGTAGGCGGCCGCGGCCAGATACACGCTGCCGAGCTTCTGCACCAGATCCGAGAGGTAGTTCGCGGCGGCATCGGTGGCCTTGAAGGGATCGCGGCGCTCGTCTACCCACGGATCGACGGTGAGGCCATACAGCCGGCCCGTCCCCGAGACGAATTGCCACATCCCGACAGCGCGGGCACGGCTCACGGCGGAGTTGGACAGGCCGCTCTCGATCAACGTGAGGTAGACCAGGTCCTCGGGAAGCCCCTTGGCCCGCAACCGATCACGGATCATCCCTTCGTAGCGGGACAACCGTGACAGCCAGATGGCCATGCGGTCGCGGGCATCGACCTGGAAGAACTCCAGATACTCGAGCACCCGGCGGTTCGCCGCGTAGCTCGTGACGTCGATGTCGTAGGTCGGAGCGGTCTCCGAGTCGTCGGGCTTCGCCCGGACGATCTCGCGTCCCTCCGGCCCGAACAGGCGCACCGCCTCGCGCTCCACATCCTCGCTGCGCACCGTCGCCGCAGGGGGAGCGCTGTCGGTCACCGTGCGTCCCAAATCCGGCGCCGCCATGACCGTCGTGGCCGGCGCTTGTGAGGGACCGGCGGCGGGCAGCGGCGCCATCCGCACCATGTGCTGCTGGCCGGCGCAGGCCGTGAGGCCCAGGAAGAGAAACCAGGTCTTCGTCCGACGCTGAGTCATCGGGTCGTCACGTAGTTCCCCAGAACGCGGTTGGTCGCGTTCAGGACCGCCAGGACTGCGCCGCGCGGCGGATCGGTTTCCGTCAGGTACGAGCCGACCATGCGCCAGGCATTTCCCTCCGAGCGCACCGACAGACTCACGATCACTACCGTCGCATCGAAGGCCCGGACCGACTTCACGCCCAGGAGCTCCAGCTCGACTCCCGGTATCACGGCCTCTTGCAACGCCTGCACCGCCGCCTCGGCCGAGCAGCGCAGCTCGCCGGCCTGCGACATCATGCCTTCGGCCACGCCCACGAACTCCCGGCCGTCGATCCACGACAACTGCACGCGCGCCCGGCACCGGCCGTCCGGGAGTCGATCGAACCCGAAGACCTGGAACCGCAGCCGCTCCGCAATCGCCGTTCTCCCGCTCATGCGATCCTCAATCGAAGTGAACCTCTATTTGGGTGCGTCCTGTCGGGTCCGGAGGAGCCTCCACCACGTCCACCTCGAGCCGTGGCCTCCCCTGGTCGTCCCGTCGCGCCGATATCACCAGAATCAGGCCGCCGGCGAGCTCCACCTTCAGGTGGCGCAGGTCCGAGCGGACCGTCACATCGCCAACTACCGCTCCACGCAACCGCTCCACCGCCGCCACGACGCGGCGCAAGTCCTGCAGCTCCAGTGGATTCACGTGAGGCGCTCGGCCAAGAGACGGGCCAGCGCCGTGTCCGGCATCCGTTCTCCCTGCAGGAACAGTGCCGATCGGGACGCCTCCATAGGATGGTCCGTCCAGAGCGCAGGTTCCTGCATCCTGCCCGAATTCCCGCGGAACGACACCCTGAGGTGCCAAGTCGAGGAGTCCGCGGGAGGCTCAGCCAGCGGATCCGCGTTCCAAACCTTGTCGCCATAAGCGATTACGCGCCAGGCCATCATGACCTCAGAGGCCGCCCAATATGGGCCTAACTGCAAGTCAGGTCAAGACTTCAGTCGCCAGAAGTTGCCAGAGCGCGAAAGCGGAGGGCGAGGTCCTTGGTGACGGGGCCGGCGGTGCCGGCTCCGATCGTCCGGCCATCCAGGCGGCTCACACCAATGACTTCGGCCGCGGTACCGGTGAGAAAGACCTCGTCAGCGGTATAGAGGTCATAACGGTTCAGGGGGTTTTCTTCGACCCCATATCCAGCATCGTGGGCGAGCTCGATCACGGCGTCCCGGGTCACACCCCGCAGAATCCCGCTCCAGGGAGGGGGGGTGCGCAGGGTGTGATTCGCCACCGCGAAGAGGTTCATGCCGCTCGCCTCGGTGACGTATCCGGACGCGTCCAGCATCACCACCTCATCGACGCTCGCGGCGATGCCTTCGACTTTGGCGAGGATGTGTGCCAGGTAATTCAGCGACTTCACGCGCGGCGAGAGGTTTTCCCGGTGACTGCTCGGGGTGGCCGCGGTCAGACAGGTCAGGCCCCGCTCATAGCGATCCTGGGGCCACAGTCGGATGGTGTCGACGATGCAGATGACGGTCGGCGTCGAGCATTTGCGGGGATCGAGCCCGAGATCTCCCACGCCGCGGGTGACCACCAACCGGAGGTAGGCGTCGCGCATCCCACTCTTGGCGAACGCCTCGGAGACGATCGTGGTCATCTGCGGCCGTGGAACCGGGATGTCGAGACAAATCCCCTTGGCCGAGGCGTACAAGCGATCGAGGTGCGCCTCGAGACGGAAGATCCGACCGGCGTAGGCGCGGATCCCCTCGAACACCCCGTCCCCATACAACAGGCCGTGGTCGAAGACGCTGACCACGGCCGTGTCGCGATCGTAGTACTTCCCGTCGATCCAGATGGTCGTCATGCCGGGGGAGTAATCTCGCTCCCCCGGCAGACGGTGACAACCCTACATCAGTGACCGCCGGACCCGTCGCCGCCGTGCCCGCCGTCGTGATCGTCCCCGCTGTCGCCGTCGTCGTGGCCGTCGTGGTCCCGGTCCTCGAACGCGTTGATCGAGCGTTGGATGTTCTCACGCACCAACTCCTCGTTGGCCCCGCCCGCGTTCGCGCTCCCCGGATCCACCAGGCCCGCCCCACCGGCGCCGGCGAACCAGCCCGAGATGTCGAAGCGCAGCGTCACACTCGCCACCGAATCGGCGCCGACCGCGAGCGGCGGGTCGATTCTCACCTCTTGCTCGGCTTCCAGCCCCGATTCGAAAGTGAAGTCGGTGCGCGTGCCGTGGTGACTGAAGGTCCCGGTCACCCGGATCGACACAGCGGCGAAGTCGGGATTGGCGGCCAGGAACGTGGAGTCACGCGGCAGCCTGGGCGCGTGGATCTTGAACTCGAGCTTGTCATACTGCCCGGCGGGCGCGGTGACGTTGACCAGGGCCGCGATGGCCGTGTCGCCGAGCGGCAGTGAGACCAGCACCGGTCCGGCCTTGATCTCCTCGCACCCCTCGTGATCCCGCTCGGCCGTCGAGTCATCGCCGGCGGTGGAGTCGTGATGCTCCCCCTCGTGCTCCATGGCGGAGCTGTCGGATTCACACGCCGCGACCTCGACCGGTTTGAGCTCGATCCGCCGCACCACGATGTCGACGCTACGAATGAATACGGTGTCGGAGTCGGCCGTGATCACGGTGGAATCGCCCGCCGCGAGCACGCTCGCGCCGGCGCTCGCCGTGGGGCGCTGGGCAGAAACGGCCAGCGCGATGCGGCCACGCCCGGCCCCGGGTCCCGACCCGTCGGCCATGCATGCCGCAATTCCGAGCGCCAACACCGGGATGATTGCCTTCATTGGTTCCCCCTGGAAATCGGGTGACAGGCACTGCGTACTTCTCGACCGACCTGACGGGCACGCGGCGTGCCTCGCTTGGCGCACCGGGGCAATTCGCGCAAGCCTATGCCATTCAATACGTTGCCCCGTGACCAGAGAGTCTGGTCACGGGGCTGTTTGCACCGAAATGGGCCAACTGGTGCGTCGCGAGACAGCAAAGGGCCGAGCGCTCAGCTGCCCTCGTGATGGTCGTCGTGGCCGTCGTGGTTGTCGTCTTCAAAGGCATCGATGGATTGCTCGATGTTGTTCTTCACCAGGCCCTCGTTCGGCCCGCCGTTGTTGGCCGACGCCGGATCGACCAGGGCGCCGCCGTTCACGAACCAGGTGGACACGTCCATCCGGATCGTGAGGTTGGCGCCGGCGCCAGCGGTGACGTCGAGGGGCGGAGAGAACGCCATCTCCTCGGACGCATCGAGGTCCGACGTAAAGACGAAATCGCTGCGCGATCCACCCTGGCTGTACGTCCCCGTCACGCGAATCGAAATCGCCTTGAAATTCGGGTTGGCCGCGATGAATGCCGCTTCCTTGCTGGACGTGGTATCGGTCTTGTGGATCTCGAACTCCAGGTTGTCGTACTGCCCCGCGGGCGCGTCCACCGTGACCGCGGCCGCGGTATTCGCGGCGCCGAGTGGGAAGCTCGCCAGCACGGGTCCGGCCTCGAACTCCTCGCAGTCGCCGTTGCCGGAGACGGTGTCGCACGAGGCCGCCTCGAGCCGCTTCAGCTCGATCTTGCGTAGCACGACTTCGACGCTGCGCAGAATCACGGTATCGTTGCCGAGCGCGATCACGGTGCTGTCGCCCGCGGCGAGCACCGCCGGGGAGGTCAGCCCGCCGGTCACCGACGGCGCCGGCACCGCGCCGGGCGCCTGCCGGGCCGAGAGCGAGAGGGTCACATTGCCACCGGCGCCGGTATTGGAGCACGCCGCGGCGCCCACCAGGGCAATCGCCGCCGCGATGCGGCGGGTCAGCGCCAACTTTCTGTCGGTCATCTTGATCTCCAGGTCGAGGGACTGCGTCGAGCGAACGCCCAGGAGGTTTGCACGGCGCATGCCCCGACTCCGATTCGCGATCCGCATACCCGCCAAGCAGTTAGCTGGCGTGCGCAAGATCACTGTGACTGGAGATTGTATCGAAACGAGCCAGCGATGGGACGTGACGGAGCAGCGGTCTTACGGCTGATCGTCCTCCAGCCCATCACCGTTCGAGTCGCGGAAGACTCTCAACGAGGTGCGGATATTGTCCCGGACGAGGCCCTCGTGCGGTCCCGCCAGGCCGGCGGTGGCCGGGTCGATGAGCGACTTGCGATCGGCACTGCGGAACCAGGAAGCGACATCGACCCTGAGGGTGATGTGCACCGAGTCGCGCGCGGCGACGGTGAGCACCGGCTCGATCGTGATCTCCTCCTGTTCGTTGAAACCCGAGGCGAACGTGAAGTCGCGGCGTTTCCCGGCCCGGCTGATCGTGCCGTCCAACCGAATAGACGCGCCGGCGAACTCGGGGTTCGTCCGGAGCAGCCCCGAGTCGGCGGCGGGATCCGGCCGGTGGATGATCGCCTGGAAGAGATTGTAGTCGGTCGCGGGCGCGGGTTCGGCGGATCGCCGAACGGTCCCCCGACCGAGGGGCAGGTCGATCAGCACCGGAGCGTCGTCGAACTCGACGCACGGCGGGTTGTCCTCCCCTTCCTCTTCTTCGCATTCGTTCGAAACGGCCGGGGCGATCGCCAGCTCCGCGAGCATGATGCGAACCCGATGGAGAAACAGGGTGTCCCGCCCCTGGATCAGCATGGTATCGGTGGTGACCAGCGGGCCCGCCGAGTCGCCAGAGGTCGGATGGCGCGCGGAAAGCTGGAACACGATGGCCCCGGTGGGGGCCTTCTCGCGGCAACCCGTGGCGACCGCGGCGGCGATGATCAGGCACAACGATGTAGCGCGCACGGAATCTCCTCGGGGGTCCCCGCGTGACTGTGGCGCAATATATTGCCACCGGCCGTGAGTCCCAACGTTCCGTTCGCATTGCGACGGCCCTGGCTCATCACCAGGGACCTGTTTCACCATAGAGCGCGCCCGGATGTGGAGGCCCTGCAAGGGGTCGCCGATCCGGAGTCGTTCGTGTGGCGCATCCTGCCTCACGCCGCGCGGACCTTCGCGGCCTGCATCACGCTGCTGCCGGCGGACTCGGCGCGGGCGGCGGCGGTGGCCTACCTGTACTGCCGCATTCTCGACACCTATGAAGACCTGATCCCCCCGCCCGGGGAGCGGGAGGCGGCGCTGGCGGATTTCGGACGCCGGTTCCAGGTGTCCGACGGCGCCCCGATGCGGCCGGCGGTTCGCGTCGACGCGTCCCGCGCGCGCGACCAGCGGGACCGGACGCACGTCGTCCTGGTGAACCGGTGCCACCTGGTGGACGAGGTGTACCGCACCCTCTCACCGCACACCCGTCGGGACATCGCCGAGCTGGTCGAGTCGATGGCCACAGGGATGATCTGGTCGTCCCGGACCTTCGGGGATCAGGGGGGCGCGCTGCGCGACGCGGACCAGCTGAGCCAGTACTGCCGGAACGTGATCGGACTACCATTCTTCTTCGCGGTCCGCCTGCTGCACCAGCAACGCACGGGGGAGCCTGCGGTGCCCGACGCCCTGCGCGAGGACTGCCTCCGGGCCGGCGAGATGGTGCAGCTCGCGAACGTCACCCGGGACATCGAGAAGGATCTAGGCCGCGGCGTCGCCTACCACCCCGCCCTCCGGGCGGACCTCGGCCGCTCGGACTTCGACGATCCCGGGCTCCAGGAGCGGATCCGGCAGGTGCGGGAGGAGCTGCTGGTGCGCGCGCTCGGCATGGCCCCGGCTTACGAGCGGATGATGGGCGCGATGCCCTTCCGGGCGATCAGCCTGACGCGAGCCTCAGGCGTGTTGATGCTGCAGTTCACGGATCGCTACTACCGCTGGTGCGCCCGGAAAGTCGGCCGGGACGCGTGGCCGGGACCCCGGTCCGCGCTCTCGCTCATGGTGCTGACCGCCGGCCACGTCGTGTCGGCGCGGTGGGCCGCGAGCACGGTCCGGCGCATCACCGAACGGTTCCTGCGATTCGCCGCCGTCGAGGAGCCCCGCACCCGCTATTGATCGAGCGGGCGCTGGAAGAAGGGCCCCAGTAGACCGAGCAGCGTCGAACCCACCAGGACCGCCACGCCGGAGAGCGCGGCCGAGTACCAGGCATAGGTCGCGAACGGCGTATTGGGCAGCGCGAACGCCCAGGCCACGTACGCGATCGTGGCCGCGAGCATCTCCCACACGGGCCAGGCACCGAACTTGAGGGGGAGCGGCTTCTGCAGCGCCTTGATCTTGGCCGCGTAGACGAGCCACACGACGAGCGGCGTGGCGGCGAGAAACGACCAGAAGGCCGCCCATTGCGCCGAGGTCACTCGGTCGGGGCGTTGAATCGCGGCCAGGACCGCGACGTAGAGCGTCAGGACTTCGGTGGGGATGTAGCCGAACAATACGTTGAGCGCCGTCTCCACCGCCTGACCGGAGCCGTTGACCGGACCTTCGGCCTCGGGCGCCGCCAGAGCCGGGCGAGTCGCCGAGGCCCGGGCGATTTCGTGGAGTCCCTTCGGGACGGCCTTGAGCGGCACCGTATCACCACGTCGCGCCGCGGCGGCGTTGGCCAGCGAGTTGATGCTCATGCGAAATCCTCCTGAGGTCGCATCCGCCAGTCTATGATTGCAAGCACTGCCCCGCTACCGGATTCAGGATGGCGCGAATCCCGCCCGCGGCAACTGTGCGAGCGGAAACCTCGGATCCCGCGACGTTGTTGCATCAACCGAGTGAACCCGTACACGGCAGGGAGATTGAGCATGCCAGCGACCACCAATCAAGCCCCGCGCGGGCTGGACGGCGTCGTCGCCGTCCGCACTCGCCTGAGCCACGTCGACGGAATGGCCGGGGAGCTGATCATCGGCGGCTACGAGCTGAAGGAGCTGGCGGGTCGCGTCAGTTTCGAAGCGGCGGCGCACCTGCTGTGGCGAGGAGCGCTGCCGACGGCGGACCAGCTCACGGCCCTGCGCCGGGAAGTGGCGGCGCTGCGCCCGGTCCCGGATGAGACCATGGGGGTGTTGCGGGCGGCGGCCGGCGCGCCCCCGGTGGACGCGCTCCGCATGGCGTGCGCCACGCTGTCGCTCGATCTCCCCGACCCCAATGCCATCTCGCCGTCCGCCGACCTCGCGGCCGCGATGATGCTGACGGCGCGGTTTCCGACCCTGGTGGCGGCCCATACGCGGCTCAGCCAGGGCCTCGAGCCCGTCGCGCCGCGCGGCGATCTCTCGCACGCGGCAAACTTCCTCTACATGGTGCACGGCAAGGCGCCCGATCCAGTCGCCGCCCGGGCGCTCGACACCTACTGGGTAACCGTCATCGATCACGGCATGAACGCCTCCACGTTCACGAGCCGGGTGATCGCGAGCACCCGGTCGGACCTGGTAAGCGCCGTCACCGGGGCGGTGGGGGCGCTCAAGGGTCCGCTGCATGGGGGCGCGCCCGGCCCGGTGCTCGACATGCTGGTGGACATCGGCTCGGCGGAGCGAGCCGAGGCCTGGGTCCGCACGGAGCTCGATGCCGGACGGCGCATCATGGGGTTCGGCCACCGGGTCTACAAGGTCCGCGATCCGCGCGCCGAGGTGTTGAGCCGCGTGGCGGACGAGATGGGGCGGGGCCACATGGAAGACCGCCAGCTCTTCGAGCTGGCGCGGGGGGTCGAGCAGACCGTCCTCCGAGTCCTCGAGGAGGTGAAGCCGGGCCGGAACCTGCGGACGAACGTCGAGTTTTACACGGCGCTCGTGCTGCAGTCGCTGGGCCTCGCGCCGCGTTCGTTCGTGGCGACATTTGCCTGCGGGCGGGTCGCGGGGTGGTGCGCCCACGTCATCGAGCAGCACGCCGAGGACCACCTCATCCGCCCGCAATCCGAGTACACGGGGCCGCGTGGATCTGACGGTCGCCGGATAGCGCCGGCGCCCCGGCGCTCGGCTACGGAGCGCGCGCGGGGCCCGGACTCAGCAGCACGCGAATCTCGTGGTCCGCGATGTCGGTGACGGCAATGTCCGCTGATCCGTTGTCGTCGAAGTCGGCCACCACGAGCGCCGCCGGTTCCGGACCTACCGAGACGCTGGTGGGTTCCGCGAATGATCCGTCGCCCCGGCCGAGCAGCAGCGACACGGTGTGGTGCTCGAGGTTGGATGCGACCGCGTCCAGCGTGCCGTCCCCGTTCACATCCCCTAGAGCCACGGCGACCGGGGATGGCAACTCGACCAGCACCGGATCGGCGAAGCCCGTATCCGTGCTGAGCCGGATGACGAGTCGATTGGTGAAGGCGAAGCACGCGACGACGAGGTCGTCCCGGCCGTCGCCGTTCAGGTCGCCTACGGCCAGCGCTGTGGTGCCGTCGGTGGTGCGGGGGTCGGGGGACAGCGTCGGGAGCACGAGTGGCGCGGCGAACTCGCCGGTTCCCTGACCGCGAAATACCAGCACCGACGCGCGGTTGTCGCCGACCGCCACCGCGACGTCAGTCTTCCCATCGGCGTCGAAGTCGCCCGCGGCGAGCCCCATCGAGGTGAAGTACGGCGTGCCCAACTCCCATACCGGTTGCAGCGCGCCGCTCGCCGAGCCGAGGTACGCGGTGACGTACACGGGATTTCCCGAGCCGTCGTGCACGGCCACGACATCGTCGAAGGCGTCACCATTGAGATCGGCGACGACGATGAAGTTGCCATGATTGCGCAGCGGGTACTTCACCCCATCCGCCAACCGGCCGCCACCCAGGCCAAGCCGCAGGATGAACACGTTATCGTGCCCGATCACGAGGAGGTCGGGGATGCCGTCCCCGTTCACGTCCCCCACGGTCGCACGGCGCGCGTCGTCGCCCGCCGGGAAGGCGAGTGCGGAAGCGAACGTGCCCGCCGTACGGCCCGGCAAGACGCGGATCGTGAGGTCGCCGCGGGCGACGGTGACGAGATCGCGCCGCGCATCGCCCACCAGGTCCAGCGCGGCGAGGCTGGAGAGCATCGTGCCGCCGACCGGGTAGACGACCGGCTTGCCCGGCTCGACCTGCGGAGCGGGAGCCAGCGGTTCACTGAGACAGCCGACCAACCCGAGCATCGCGACCGCCCAGGGTCGCTTCATCTGCCTCACGTCGTAGGCTCCGTTTCCAGGTGAGCCGCGGCTGTTGCGACGCGCAGGGGCGTCCTTGAACGATGGCTTCGAGTCGCGGTTCTTCTGCAGGGTACAATGGGAGCACAACCGAGGTTCCCGAGAATTCGCGCGGCGTGATAGATGCCGTGCGTCAGCGTGTCCTAAACTTGTCCGATTCCGCCCGCCTCGTCGTTGATGCTCAGCGAGTGGCGACCCCACCCCAGCACCGCGATGGCAGGGAGATACCGTCGGCGCGCGTGAAGGACGCGAGGCGACGATCGATTGCGTCGCGGACGGCGTCGCGCGCCGGGTCAGACAGCGAGCGGAGCACCGGACCGAGCGCCGTGACGTCCACGAGGAAGGCCCAGTAGGCATCCGCATCGACGAATGTCCATGTCATGTCGACGCCCTCGACGCGCGTCGATGCGAAGCCCGCGCCGTCGAGCAGCAATTGCAGGCGTGACCGATCCGCAAGGGCGAGGATGCCCGGTTGCCACGCCGACGATGGCGGCGGGAGGTGGCCGGCGTCGACGAGGATCCGCGCGGGGATCGAGGCGAAGGGGTTCTCGTCGGGGCCCGTGAACACGGCGAAGACGAGTCGCCCGCCCGGCACGAGCACGCGACGGCACTCGCGCAACGCGGCCGCGGGGTCCGGCATGAGCATGAATCCCCAACGGCATAGCACACCGTCGAAGGAGACATCAGCGAGGTCCATCGCCTGGGCATCGAGCACCCGGTAGTCGGCGTTCCGGATTCCGAGCTCGGCGCCGCGCTTGCGCGCGGCCTCGACCATGGCCGACGCAAGGTCGGTCGACACCAGGCGCCCCGGTCCCAGGCGGGTCGCCGCCAGGAAGCCCGTGTCGCCTGGGCCCGCGGCAATCTCCAGAATGCGTTGCCCGTCCACCGGCTCGAGATGATCGACCAGCCATTCGTGGACAGGACGCGACGCCGCGAGGAGGGAGTCACGCTGCTCATACCAGCTCCGTGCCTGGCTATCCCAGTACTTCCGGATCCGGTCTGTAGCATCGTTGGTCATCGGAAAGGAAGACCTTGACTTGAAAGGAGGTGCATGACCGGGCCGGGGATCGAACCCGCAGCCTGCGGATCGTCGGCCGGGGCGTCCTATGGTAGACGGCCGGTGGCGACGTCGGCGATGTGCTTGGCCTGCTCCATGGACACCTGGTCCTGTGGATTGGTACTCGCAACCGTCACCGAGACGAAGTAGTTGCCCCTCAAGGCGCCGCACGAGGCGGAGGGGGAGAACGCAGACTTCTTTCCCGCGGGAGCGACTCCGGTCCAGCACTTTGTAGCGCCGAAATCGTGCGTCTGAATGGTCCACCCCTGATGCCGCAGCTGGTCGGTCGCGGCCGTCGTCTGCGCCTCGCCCCGCTGTCGCCCCGCGGCCGTGACAGGCTGGGTGGAGGAGACGACCATCACCGATCGCACTCCCACCTTGTAGGTGCAGAGAAACAGGACGCCGTCATGGTCGTTGTGCGCGTCCTTCTTGTAGGGAATCTCCTGTGGCTGGGTCGCGGTCACCTTCCCGCCCAGGACGCTCTCGAGCTCGGCGGACGTCACCAGCGCGCAGGCCCGCTGCGCTTGGAGTGAGGCCACCGGGCCCAGCAGCGTCAGTGCGCCGGTGAGCAACAACGACATGAGTGATGTCTGTGACGAGCGCTTCTCCACCATGGACCTGCCTCCCCCGGTATTGATTCGCGTGCGATGCTGCAGCCGAGCGAAACACAAGTCTAGTACTCTCCTCGCGTGCAGGAGCCTGACCGATGACTGTGCGCGCGCGTAACTCGTTGTGGGTGTTAGTGACCGGGCCGGGGATCGAACCCGGGGCCTGCGGATTAAAAGTCCGCTGCTCTACCAACTGAGCTACCCGGTCGGGTTGCGAATACTAGCCTCCCGAGGCATCGCCACCAATGGTAGCGCCCCGCGGCATGCCGTTGTTACGCCGCTCCCGATTCAGGCGATGGCCCGTTGAGCACGAGCACGATCTTGCCGGTTACGCCTCCCTTCCCGAGCAGCTCCTGCGGAACCAGTTCACGTTGCGGCAGGCAGACGAACTCCGCGTAAGCACCGTGAATCGGCAGCGCGGCAACTATCTGGCCTGTTTCGATTCCAGCGATACCATCGCCGAGCCGATCCACCACGCCAACCAGATCCCACCCCGGCGGAAGGGCACCGGCGGTGTTTCAGGATGAACGCCCTCGCGCGCCATTACGTCAGGCAAGGAGACGCCTGCGGCCAGCACTCTCACCCGTACTTCACCATCCTGTGGCTCGGGGCGCTCTTCTTCGACGACCCGAAGGGCATCGGGTCCGCCGTAGTGAGTGACGATGACGCGCGTGTGTCTCATGGACCGTGAAGATGCAGTCGCATCGCTTCGCTTCGCCAGGCCAGGTGGTGGGCACGGAGGGCCCTCCGTCTTCATGTTTGGCGGATACTGTTGCGTCGTTGAACGGGTTTCCCCAAATTCGGCTCGAGGAGGTGACGCTCAACGCCGGACGAGGACTCCACTGCCTTCCCCACCGCGTGCGCGGCCAGCCGCCGCGTCGCACCCACTCCCGCAGCGTACGCCCGGCTGTTCAAGCCACGGCGCTTCCCGAGCATCCCCGTCCCACCGAACGAAGGAGATCACTGATGGCCATTCGCCTTGGTGACATAGCGCCCGATTTCGTGGCCGAGAGCACCGAGGGTTCGATTCGATTCCACGAGTGGATCGGCGACCAGTGGGCGATCCTGTTCTCGCACCCCAAGGACTTCACCCCGGTGTGCACGACGGAGCTCGGCTACATCGCCAGCTTGATGCACGCGTTCGACAAGCGCAACACGAAAGTCATCGGCCTCAGTGCCGACACCGTGATCGAGCATCAACGGTGGGTCACCGACATCGAGGAGACACAGGGCCACGCGGTCACCTACCCGCTGATCGGCGACGCCGATTTGAGGGTCGCCAAGCTCTACGACATGATCCACCCGAAGGCCAACGGCGACAAGCGCACCGAGGCGGACAATGCCACCGTGCGGTCCGTCTTCCTGATCGGGCCGGACAAGAAGGTAAAGGCGATGCTGGTCTATCCCCCGAGCACCGGGCGCAACTTCGACGAGGTACTGCGACTGCTCGACTCGCTGCAGCTCACCGCGACCCACGCGGTGGCGACGCCCGTGAATTGGAAACCAGGCGAAGACGTGATCATCTCCACGGCCCTCTCGGACGAGGAGGCCAAGAGGGAGTACCCACAGGGATTCAAGACGTCCAAGCCATATCTGCGGACTGTTCAGCAACCGCGATAAGGGTATGCCCTCCGCCGACCAGCAGCGGGCGTCCGCCATCATCGCCTTTCGCGAGGAGCTCGCCCGGCTCGAAGCCGCCGGGGTGGTGGCGCTCGACCCGGCGACGCAAGGCCGGATCCGCGCGCACCACGACGCCGCACTCGCGAGTCTGGCGGCGGCCGGCGACGTCGACCTCAGCGCGTCCGCGGCTCGCCTTTCGGCCGGCATGCGGGTGACGACCCTGCTGGGAACGATCGCGCTCTCCGCGGCCTATGGGCTCTTCGTGAGCTCGCATTGGGGCGCGTTGGCCCTGGTCCCGCAGCTTGCGCTCGTCACCCTCCCGCCCCTGCTGCTCGTCGCCCTGACCCATGTCGCCGCGGCACGGGAACGATCCGGCTACGTCGCTTCCCTGCTCGCGACGGTGGCGGCGATCGCCTTCGCGATCAACCTGGGCGCCCTGGGCCAGCTCTTCAATCTCCCCGACTCCCGCAACGCGTTGCTCGCCGTGGGCGCCTTTGCCATGCTGCTCGCCTATGGCTACGGCCTCACGCTGCCGCTCATCGTGGGCATCGGCGCCATCGGCGGATGGCTCTGGACCCTCGGAGCCATCCCGCTCCATCTCTGGTGGCGGGACGGATTCGGCATCATCGAACCGCTGCTCCTGGTGGGCCTCACGGCGCTGACGGCGCCCGCCTGGATTCCTGGCCCGGCGAAGTTCGCGGGCTGGTATCGCGCGCTGGGCGCAACGGCACTCGTCCTGGGCCTGCTGGCGGTGGAGAGCTTCGGCCGGCTCAGCGCATTCACAACGGCGGACCTCCATGCGATCGAGATCGGCTACAAGCTGGTGGGCGCCGTTGTGCTCACGGGCCTCGTCGCATGGGGAATTCGGCGGGATCAACGGCTGGTCACGCAGATCGGTTCGGCGGGAGCGGTGATCTATCTGTTCATGCGACTGGTGGACTGGTTTTGGGATCTCGTGCCGAAATGGCTCTTCTTCCTGCTCGTCGGCGCCTTCGCCCTGACCGTGCTCCTGGCCCTGCGGCGGCTGCGCCGCGTGCAGGTGGCGGCGTGATGAAGTGGGCCATCGCCGCCATGGCACTGGTTGTCGCGGCGAACGGCGTCGCGCTGGTGTCGGTGGGGCGGGAACGGGCGGCCCCGGCCACCCTCGCCACCATCGACGTCTGCAATGGACACCTCATCGGTGGAGGAGCCTCCGACCAGGCCCCCGCGCTCCGGCTAGTCCTCGCGCCGGAGTCGCTCTCCACCCCGGCGGGACTCGACGCGCCCGGTCTTCGGTCCCTGGGGTTCGCGGAGGCGGTAATCGCCGCCATCGGCCGGGCGCACGATTCGACCTTTCGCTGGCCCCGGCCACGGCCGGCCTGGGTGCGGTTGCGCCAGCAAAGTGATTCGCTCGAACAACTGGCGGTCATCGCGGTCGCGCCCCGGCGTGAGCTCCTGGTGCGAGACTCGGCGTCGATCGTGGTGCGCGGCCTCGTCGGGATTCGGTTGCGTTGGAGTGGGCCGCCACCCGCCGCGGCCGGCGACCACGACCACGCCGCCATGAGCCGCGGAGGCGCGCCCGGCCTCACCTACCCGACCGTGCTCGAGCTGATTCCCTCTCAGCTGCACCTCGATCGACTGCAGATTGCGGCGTTGCGCAGCGCGCTAACGGGCACGGACGGGTGCGCGGTGAAGCGTCAGGCTGTGATCGCCAACGGCGCGCACGGAGGGATCTGGGTCGAAGCCGTTCGCTGATCGCACCGCTGCCGAGAAGGTTCCATTAGCGGCGTAGCCAGGTGCCGCAGCAACACGTATGGCTCGAGTGGGCTCGAGCCGAGGCACCACCACGCACCCAGGAATCGCAGCAGCAGCAGATAACGGTACTCGGACATGTCGACCAGCGTCATGGCCCGGCCTCTCTCGCTCATGAATGATTTATCATCGCAACGAAAGAGAGACCCCGGTCGCTGGCGAAGTATTCCCGTGGAATATCGGAGCGCGTCGGACGGTCTAGGGCGTCGGAAGACTGCAATCCCGAACCCTCTTGAAGGACGACTCCGATGCCTCATCTCCTCGCTCTCTGGGCAGACATCTACCACCACACTCTGTGGTTGAGCGCGACGCTCCTCTACCTCCATTTGGTCGGCATCCTGTTGGGAGGCGGCTTCGCTGTCGCCACGGACCGCGCCTCACTGCGGCTCTCACCGGCGACGCTCGACTGGCCAGAGGAGCTCACCCGCCTCGCCAGCGTCCACCGCTGGGTGATGACAGGACTCGCCCTCATCTTCGCGAGCGGGTTTCTCATGATGTTGACCGAGTTCGCGACGTTTGCCACGTCGGCCGTGTTCTGGGCCAAGATGGGCCTCATCGCCCTCCTGCTCGGCAACGGCTTCGTCCGGATGCGCGCAGAGACCTCACTGCGCCAGGGGCACGCGAGCGGGTGGCGTCGCTTTCGACGTACATCTATGGCGAGCTTCGCGTTGTGGCTTCTGATCCTGCTGGCTGGTGCGCTGCTCCACGCGACGACCTGACGGCGAGGACGCCGTGCCGCCGCTCGCGTGGACCGACTCAGCGAGGTGAGGTAACGCCCGCGGCCGAGTCTCCCTGCTCCACCATGTGCGCGAAATCGTGGAGCTCCGCCAGGCCCAGGTCCGAGACGACCCAGTACGTGTAGTCGGGCGTGGTCCAGTGCAGCAGGTGATAGCCCTGGCGGTCGCGGAACCTGGGCGCGTTGCGCGGGCCGCGCGTCGCCGGCCACAGGAAGACGTTGATCAAATGCTGACGCCGGCCGTACGCGAGCGCCGCAACCGTCCTCCCATCCACGTAGTCGAGTCGGCCTCCGAGCAGGGGGTACCCCAGCCCGGCGAAGTCGTACACCGGGGGAGAGAAGTCGAGCCTGCCGTTGAACCAGGGCTTCACTGTGTGCTGATCCGAAGAGAGCACGTCCGTGAGGTGGCCGGGCATGAGGGAGCGGACGTGGCTCGCGAAGATGTCGTCGGCTAGCGCCTCACCGGCCGCGTACCGGAGCGAGAGGTTCCAGCTACCGATCGCGACGACGGCGAGTGACGCGGCGAGCGCGAGCGGGCGCCACATGCTTCGGAGGCTGAGGCGGTACGGGGCGCGTGCCGGCGCCGCCGTCTTGAGCGCCGCCCGCACGCGCTGGCGCAGGAGGTCCGGTGCCTGGAACGCGGGGACGCCCGCGGCGATCGCCGCGCGCAGCTCGAGCCGGCCGTCGCGGAACCGCGCGCACTCGGCGCATTGGGCAAGATGCGCCTCGAGCTCGCGCGCGTCGACGGCGGCCAGCTCGCCGTCGAGGTACGGGTCCAGCGTTTCGAAGCCCGGATGAGTCATCTCAACTCCTCTCCTCGGTACGCAGCGCCTCCTGGAGGCGCGTGCGGGCGCGGGACAGACGGGACATCACGGTGCCGACCGGCACGCCCGCGACCTCGCTGATCTCCTTGTACGACAACCCTTCGAGCTCGCGCAGCACGATCACCTCCCGGAATTCCGGCGCCAGGCGGTCGAGCGCGCGGCCAAGGGTTTCCTTCGCGTCCTCCTGGAGCAGCATTCCCTCCGGGTGTTCATCCGCCGCGGCGCCACTGTGCTGCGTCTCGTCGAACTCCGTGGTAACCGCGTCGACGCGACCGCGCCCTCTTCTGGAGTAGGCGGTGTTACGCACGATCGCGAGCAGCCAGGCGCGCGCGCTCGTCCCGCCCTCCCCCCGGAAGCCGCCGAAGTACTTGAGCGCCCGTAGGCAGGCGTCCTGCACAACGTCTTCGGCATCGTGCGCATTCCTCGTCAGATAGCGCGCCAGCGTATACGCGGCATCCAGGTGCGGCAACACGACGGTTTCGAACCGCGCCTGCTCGCTTGATTCCAACCGGCCCTCACGATGCCTAGTCGGCCCTTCAGGAGAAGACTCCCCGGGAGGCGGGTTTATTCCCGGCGGAATAACCCCGCGGTGCGTGGAGTCTCCGGCATTGAACCACACTGCCGTCCCACTCTGCTCTGGAGGAAGATCACGTATGCGCTCCGTACACGCTATGCCGTTCCGAACCGTCGGAAGGCTCCTGTTGGGGGCCTTGACGTTCGCCGGCACGCCCACCCACCGCACCCCGGGTACCCCGGCAGCGGTGAGTGCCAAGCTGTCCGAATGGAAGGTCGAGCTGTCGCAGGGCACCATCCCGGCGGGCAGCGTGACATTCACCGTCACGAACGCCGGCAGCATCCCCCACGCCTTCGAAGTCGAGGGCCAGGGGATCGAGCAGGAAACCGACGTCATCCAGCCGGGATCCACCACCACGCTGCAGCTCACGCTCAAGCCCGGGACGTACGATGTGTACTGCCCGGTGGGGCAAGACTCCCACAAGCACCTGGGCATGGAAACCCATCTTCGGGTTAGCAGCGCCGAGGGCACGGGCGCCGCGAGCTACGACGCCGGGGCGGCGAGCGAGTCGCCGATGCATGAGATGAGCGCGCCGGCCGCGAGCATCCAGGCGATACGGGTGACGGGCGGGGGGCCCGTCATCCAGATCCTGCCCGGCCCCTTCCCCTTCCCCGACAGTGCCGCCCCGATTCTGCAGCAGTTCGGCGCCGAGCGGGAGGGGCTCGAGTCGCAGGTGAAGGACGGTCCCTACTCGAACAACGTGGCCCGGATCGGTGGGGCGTTCACGTTCACGGCCTGGGACAAGGGCTCCGTGCGTGACTCCGTAGACGGCCGCGCCGCCTTCACGACCCAGGACGGGGCGCGCTGGAAGCTCCTGCTCGACCGCGTCCAGACGAAGGACGTCGTGCACCATCCCCGATTCGGTGGAGTGATCATGGGCCTGTACTACCACGGAAACACCGCCGTGCACACGCCGCTCGTCCCGACGATCAACAGCGCCGTGGCGCTGTGGGCGGTCGGGCACCTCTACAAGAACGACACCCTCGTGACCGACAATGCGATGGTGCACGTGATGCTGCTGTCGCGCACGCGGCGGCAGGGCGACTTCGCGCTGGCCTGCTGGGATTGCTCCAAGAACAAGATCGACGAGCTGCAGCTCCAAATCCTGCCCGGCCCGGGCGAACCGAAGTTCGACGCGCCCGGCGGGTTCCTATTCGTCAACTGGGAACAGTCCGGCTCGCAGAAGCCGGCGAACTAAGGAGATGACCCAAATGCATTTCCGCACAGTCATCATCGGTCTCATCGGGCTCGCGTCGCTCGCGGGCTGCAGCGGTTACACCGGGAGCGGCCCTTACGGGGGCGGTACCGGCGGCGGACAAGGTGGTGGTGGATACGGTGGCGGCCCTGTGGGAACGGTCACGCTCGGCCCCAGCATCCAATTCGTGAGCAGCCACAACGGGAGCCAGAATCCAGCCGTGGACACGATCCCGGTCGGCGGCACCGTCACCTGGACCTGGACCGGCTCGGCGTCCCACAGCGTCGAGTCCGTAGGATCCTCGAGCTTCACAAGCAGCAGTATCAAGGCCGGCAGCGGGACGTATGCGGTTCAGTTCAGCACGCCGGGCACGTACCAGTACGACTGCGCCGTGCATGGCGCGGCGATGTCTGGCAGGATCGTCGTCCAGTAATGCAAGTCGGTGGGCTCCCGCATCCTGAGTTGGATGCGGGGGCCGCGGCTTAACGGCCTCCTAGCGTGACGGGGAGGTTAGAAACGCCGCAATGTGCTCGTTCAAGAACTTCAAGTCCGCCGGATCGATCCCCGCCCCAGCGGGATGGCCCCAGAGCGACGGGATCGGCGTCAACGTGACATGCGGAATGAACCTCGCCTCGTAACGTGCATCAGAGACGGGAAAGTACAGGTCGGTCTCCGACGGCATGTAGAGCACCGGCACCTTGATCGATGCCAGGGCCCGCTCGATGTTGCCGCCAAAGCCGGGCGTGGTGCCGACGTCGTGCCGCTCCCAGGTGCGGGCCTGGAGGATGAGATCGTTGGCGTCGGCGCCCGGAATGAAATCCTTGCGTAGCCCCGATACAAAGGATTCGAACGTCGTCCCCGCTGGACTGATCTGGCGCCACAGCTCCTGGCGCCACCACTCCTGCGAGAACAGCCAACCGGTCCAGATCAGGCCGAACAGCTCGACGCCCTGCTTCGGCTGAGCGGTGTAGTCCCCGCCCTTGAACGCCGTGTCGAGCTCGATCGCGGCGATCTGAGCCTCGAGCCGCACGATCCCGTGCGGCCAGCACCTGGCGGTGCCCGACGTCGCGACGATGCGATCGCTGAAGTCCGGGTAGCTCACGGCCCACTGAAACGCCTGCTCGGCCCCCATGGAGAACCCGATGATCGCCTGGAGATGGGTGACCCCCAACTCACCGACCAGCAGGCGGTGCACCGCCTCCACGTTGTCCCGAATGGTGGCGACGGGAAACCGGGGCCCGTGAAACGGCTCGGGCGTGTTGCTCGGCGATGAGGAGTGTCCGTTGCCGAACAACTCCGTCGCCACGAGGAAGTACCGCGCGGTATCGAGCGCCAGCCCCGGTCCGATGAGCCAGTCGTACCCGTGATGGTCCGCCAGGTAGTGGGACGGCAGGAGGATGACGTTGTCGCGGTTCGCATTGAGGCGGCCGTACGTGCCGTACACCACCTTGATGTTCGGGATGGTCGCACCACTCTCGAACGTGAAGTGATCGAGGGTGAACACATGATGGGCGGCGTAGTCCGGCGGAGGAGGCGCCGGCTGCTGCGCCCCCGCGCGGGGGGCCATCGCGAACATGCCCAAGGCCAACAAGGGGGCTCGGCATCGCATCAGAGCATTACTCCGGCTTGAGCATCTTGCGCACCGCCGTCAGCAGGTCGCTGACGGTCCACGGCTTCGACAGAAACGGCAGGTCTGCCGGAACCGGAGCGCTCTTCCGCACCTCATCCCCGGTGTACCCGCTGGTGAGCAGGAAGCGGACGCCCTGACGATCGCGGCTCACGGCCTCGAACAGCTCCAGACCACCCATCCGCGGCATGATGGCGTCCGAGATGATCAGATCGACGGCGTCCGCATTCGCGCGCCACACGTGCAACCCCTCCTCACCGTCGGCGGCGGAGAGCACCTGATACCCGAACCGGGTCAACGCGCGGATCGCGGCGGTGCGGACCGATTCCTGGTCCTCCACGACCAGAATCGTCTGATTCCCGTGTTGCACCGCGTGGTGAACCGGTGGCGTGGTATCCGGTACGGCCTCGGCCGTCACCGGAAAATAGAGTCGCACGGTGGTCCCCGCACCCGGCTTGCTCTCCACGAGCACGTACCCGAGGTGCTGTTTCATCAGGCCGTACACCATGGCCAGGCCCAGTCCCGTTCCCTGGTCCTGCGGCTTGGTGGAGAAGTACGGCTCGAAAATCCGCTCCAGCGTGCGGGCATCCATCCCGCAGCCGTTGTCCGACACACGCAGAATGACGTAGTGCCCTGGGGCGCCCCACTCCTGCGCCGCCATGAGCTCGTCGGCCGGAGTGGTCAGCTCCACGGCGAGCTGCAGACGCCCGCCGTCCGGCATCGCGTCGCGCGCGTTGGTGGCGAGGTTCAACACCATCTGCTGCACCGCACCGGCATCGGCCGCCACCGGGAGCAGGTGGCCCTCCTCGGTCACCACGACTTCGATCCGCTCGGACAGCATCCGTCGTAGCGTACTGGCGATCTCGCCCACCAGGGCTTCGAGCCGCAGGGGTTTGAGGACGAGCCGCTCGCGGCGGCTGAAGCCCAGGAGCTTGCGGATCATGCCGGCGCCGCGATGCGCCGCGGCCTGCGCCTGCGTCAGGTCGCCGAGCAGGGGGGCGTCGGCGGGCAGCGTCGTGACGGCGAGGTCCACGTGCGCCATCACGGCGGTCAGCACGTTGTTGAGGTCGTGGGCGATTCCGCCCGCCAGCTGTCCTACGGCCTCCATCTTCTGCGCCTGCCGCAGCCGCTCCTCGAGGCTGCGGCGCGCGGTGACGTCCGCGGCGACGATCAGCGCGGCCGGCCGGCCGGCGAACGTGAAAGCGTGCGCCGCCACCTCGACCTCGATGGTCGTGCCGTCCTTCTTCTGATGGTGCCAGGTGCTGGTCCCCCGCCACCCGTCCCCCGCCGCGCGGATCCATTCGGGGAGGGCCGCCCCCTGCTCGGGCGGTTGCAGGTCGGTGAGGCGCATCGCAAAGAACTCATCGCGCGTGTAGCCGTAGTGGCGGGTCGCGGAGTCGTTCACGGCCAGAAAGGCCAAGGTCTCGCGGTCGCTCACCCACACGGGTTGCGGGTTGGCGTCGAAGAGGTGCCGGTAGCGCTCCTCCGCGCGCCGCCGTTCCTCGACCTCCTGCCGGAGCTCAGCGGTCCGTTCCTCGACGAGCGCGGCCAGATCCCTGGACCGCTGCTGGATCCGACGTACGCGCAGACGAAAGACACCCACCACCGATGCCGCGATGGCGAGCCCGAGGAGCGTGAAGAACCACCACGTCTCGTAGTAATGCAGCCCCAGGCGAAGCGGGAGGACCGCGCCCTGCTGGTTCCATAGCCCGTCGTTGTTGGCCGCGATGACGTGGAATCGATACCGCCCGCCGGGCACGTGCGTGTAGTACGCCACCCGTCGCGTACCAGCCTCGACCCAATCGTCGTCGTAGCCTTCGAGCCGATAGCGGAACGTGACGCGCTCGGGAATGAGCAGGCTGGTGGCGGTGTAGTGCAGCTCGAGCCCGCCGCCACTCGGCGGCACATCCACGGTCGCGCCAACATCGACGGCGCGCCCATCGACCAGGACCTGCTCGACATGAACGGGCGGCGGGAGCGGGTTACTCGAGAGGTGGGCCGGGTCGACGACCACCAGGCCTTTGATACTGGGAAACCAGAGCCGGCCATCGGGGCTCTTCCAGCCAGCGTTCTGCGACGCGCCGTTGAACTCGATGCGCCGCCGACCGTCGAGCGACACCACCTCCCGCACCGTGACGCTTCCCCGCCGACCCGCGACGGCGGCGAGCAGCTCCGGCTCGCTGGCGCTGACCAATCCCTGATTGGAGCTCAGCCACAGATTGCCGACGTTGTCCGCGATGATCTCGAACATATCGGTCAGCAGCACGGTGGACTGGAGCGGAACCACGGCGATGCGCCCGTTCCGCACCAGGTTGAGACCTCGCTGCGTCCCCACCCAGAGCCCGTGGTCGTCGGCGTATAGCGACTCGACCACGTTGTTCGAGAGGCCCTCTTTCACACCGAAGCTCGTGAACTGACCATTCTGCAACCGGATCAGCCCGTGTCCGTGAGTACCGATCCAGAGACTTCCATCGCGATCTTCGACGATGGTGCGGACCGAGGTCGAAGACAGGCCCGCCTTCTGGGTGTAATCGTCGAGTTTGCCATCCTTCCAGCGATAGAGTCCACCACCGCCGATCCACAATGCGCCGGTGTGGTCCTCCAGGAAAGCGGCAACGCGCGCTCCCGGGAACGGCCCGTTGGTCCCCCCCCCCAGGCGCTCCCAGCGGCCGTGTCGCAAGCGGGCGATCCCCGCGCCGGTCGCCGCCCACAGCACACCATCCGACGTCTGCAGCGTGGCGAACACCGAATTGCTGGGCAAGCCGTCTTTGACGGTGTAGGTAGCGAAGTGACCACCCTGGAGGCGGTCGAGTCCACCGTCCTGGGTCCCGATCCACAGGGTCCCCTCCCGGTCTCCGTAGACGGACCACACCACGTTCGCCGAGAGCCCCTCGCGTTTCGTGTAGATGGGGAGAATCGGCTCGCGGAATCGATTCAGTCCACCGTGCCTGGTTCCGACCCAGAGGCTTCCCTCCCGATCCTCGAGCAACGCGGTGACGGCGTCATCGGACAATCCGTCCCTGGCGGCGAACTGCTGAAACCTGCCATCGACGAGTCGGGCCAGTCCGCCGCCGTCCGTGCCGATCCACACCTGGCCGACCCGGGTCTCGAGAATGGAGGTGACCCCGCCCTCCGGGAGACCGCCGGTGGTCGAGAAGCGCTCCAGTCGTCCCTGCGTGGCATGATAGAGCGCGTCCGGTGTGCCAAACCACAAGCCTCTCTCCCGGTCCCGGTACAACGTCCACACTGGCCCCGATATCCGCCCACCCGACGGCTGCCACGGCACGAGCACGCCGTTGCGCCAGGTCTTGACGCCGTCCGCCGTTCCGACGAGCAGTGCCTCGCGATCGTCTTCCATCAGGCTGTAGACAGACGCATTCACGCCTGGAACCGGATGGAATGTTCCGTCCTGCAGACGCGACAGCCCGGTGGTCTGTCCGGCCCAGAGTGTGCCCCCGCGATCCTCGTAGAGGGCGTTCACGAACGAGCCCGATGCCCCCGTGACCGCTGCCGACTTGCCGGCGCTCAAGCGGATCACCCCTCCCACCCAAGTCCCGGCCCACACATTGTCGGCGCGGTCCATCGCGAGGGCGCTTACGTAGTTGTCGGCGAGTCCCCTGGTGTTCGACGAGTTGTAGGTCGTGAAGGTGACGCCGTCGAACCGGACGAGTCCGGCCTCGGTGCCCAGCCAGAGGTAGGCATCGCGCCCCTGGGCGATCGCAAAGACACTGTTTTGCGGGAGGCCCTGATCGATCCCCCAGACGTCGTGGACGTACTGGCTGATGGGCTTGCGCGGATCGAGTCCGGAGGCCGGGGTCTGCGCCCCGAGGGCGGAGGCGAACCCAATGAGGAGCGCGCAGCTCAGACCAGCGGCGTGAGAGGTGACAGCGTGGCTCTGGTCCATCGCGTCGTCTAAGGTGGGACCTGCGGCGGCCACTGACAAGAAGACTTTCCCCTACAGGCGGTTATGCTTCCCGGCCATGACCGATCCGTACGCCGCGCTCCGCGTCCCCGATTTCCGCCGTTTCATCGGGTTTCTCGCGACGCAGACTCTGGCGACGATGATGCAAGGGGTCGCCGTGGGGTGGCAGCTATACCAGGTCACCCGCGACCCGCTGGCGCTGGGGATCGTGGGCCTGGCCGAGGCGCTGCCGTTCATCGCGTTCGCCCTGCCGGCCGGACACCTGGCCGACCGGGTGGACCGGCGACGGCTGTCGCTGGCCGCGCTGCTGGTGCTCGCGGTCTGCAGCGTCACGCTGTTCGGGCTCACCGAGCTCGGCCTGGTGCGCGCCGACACCGCTTGGCTGGTCTACGCGGTGATTTTCGTCAGCGGCATCGCGCGCAGCTACCTGCAGCCGACCCGCACCGCGCTCTCCGCCGATCTGGTGCCGCGCGAGCTGTTCGCTAATTCCATCACCTGGCGCAGCGTCACCTGGCAGTCGGCGGCGGTGATGGGACCGGCCGTGGGGGGACTGCTGGTGGCCCTCGGCGGACCGACGCTCACCTACGGTATCACGGCGCTGTTACTCGGGACGGCCTGGGTGGCGCTGTTCCGTGTGGCGCCGCATCCGCATCCCGCGGACGCCCCGGGGGCCTCCGGACTGGCCGGCCTGCTGGACGGCGTGCGTTTCGTGCTCAAGCAGCCGGTGCTCCTGGGCGCCCAGCTGCTGGATCTGTTCTCGGTGCTGTTCGCGGGCGCCGAGGCGCTGCTGCCGCTGTTCGCGGCGGACATCCTGCATGTCGGCGCCGCTGGGCTCGGCGTGCTGCGGGCCGCCCCGGCCGCCGGCTCGGTGCTGATGTCGTTGTATCAGTCGTACCGGCCGCTGCAGGGACGGATGGGCCGGATCCTGCTCACCTCCGTTGTCCTGTATGGCTTGTGCATCAGTGGGTTCGGGCTCTCCCGGAGTTTCCCGCTCTCGGTGGCCCTGCTGCTCGTCTCCGGCGTGTTCGACAACGTCAGCGTCGTGCTGCGCTCGACCCTGCTGCAAACGCTCACGCCCCGGCACCTGCTGGGCCGGGTGGCAGGAGTGAACGCGATCTTCATCGGCTCCTCGAACGAGATCGGCGCGTTCGAATCGGGGCTCGCCGCGCGACTGATCGGCGCGGTGCCCGCGGTCCTGCTGGGCGGGTTCGTCCCGATCGTTGTCGTGGCGCTGATCGCCTGGCGGGTGCCGGAGCTGCGCCGGCTGGAGCGGGTGGCCTAACGACGCACAAATCCTTTGGGAGGAAACACATGAGTGCAACGTGGCGTCTGTTGTCGCAGCGGAGCGTACTGGTGACCGCGGGGCTGTGGGCGATCGCGGTTCTGGTGGTGCTGGGGGTCGCGCACGGCAGCCTACCCTTCATGCGCCCCGTGCTGGGGGGTCTCTCGTTCGCGGCTCAACTGCTCGTTCCCACCGTTGTGTTACTCGAGGTGCTGCTCCTGATGAGCGTCGTGTACTGGCTGACCCGCCGGCGCGCGATCCCCGACCTGGCCGCTCGCGCGCCCGATCGCGCCACGGCGCGGCGCGAAGTCTCGCTCGTGGTCGTGTACGCCGTGCTGGGTCAGCTTGGTGGGTTTGTGATCGGCCGCGCGCTCGGATGGCATCCGTTCGGCTATCACCTCGCCGGCACGTTATATGGTCCGCCGCCGCATGACCTCGCCACACCGGGGGAAACCTGCGCGTGGGCGATCTACAACTTCCTCGTGTACGCGGTCGTTCCGTATCTCTATTTCCGCCGACGCTATTCGGCGGAGGCGCTCAATCTGAAGTCGAGCAATCGCCGCAACGATGTGCTGGTGATTGTGGTTGTGTTGGCGCTGGAAGGGCTGTTCCAACTCTCTGGCTTGAGCCCGGCGATTCTGCACCTCGCGCCACGCCAACTGACGCTCGGTATCCCCTTGACCTTCGTGCTGTATTTCCTGGGGACGGTCTTGCCGACGATGGTGCTGATCTACTCCATCCTCGTCCCGCGCTTCCTGCTTCTGACTGGCTCGAGCGCCACGACCGTGATCTTGGGGGGTGTCGCCTACACGCTCATGCACACCTTGGACGCCTGGCTCGTCTTTGCGAGCCCGTCCGACGCGCTCCTCTCGGTCGTGTTTCTGTTCTTCCAGTACTTCTCTCCCGGGATGATGAAGACCGTCCTGACGCTGCGGACCGGCAACGCGTGGGTGCACGTGTGGGCGTATCACGCCATCGCCCCGCATACGCTGATCGACACGCCGCTGATCGTGAAGGTATTCGGCATCAAATAACACCCGAGTACTTCGGTGAGATCGCGGGCGTCACTCCGCGCGCAGGGCTTGCGCAGGATCGATGCGGGTCGCCCGCCGCGCCGGCACGTAGGCCGCGACGAGTCCCACACCGAGCAGCAGCGCGGAGACTGCCGCCAGCGCGAGCGGATCGGTGGGGCTGACCTGAAACAGCAGCGCCGTGAGCAGCCGCGAACTGAGCAGGGCGCCCGCCAGTCCGACCGCCGCCCCCGCCGCCAGGACCGAGAGTGCACCGCCGATGACCTCCCGACACACCCGGGCCGGAGTCGCGCCCAACGCCATGCGCACGCCGAAGTCGCGCGTTCGGTCGCGCACGACCGAGGCCACGAGACCGTACAGCCCGATGACGGCGAGCAACAATGCCACGAGCCCGAACCCGGAGAACAGGAGCGTGGAGAGCCGCGGCAGTGCGCGCTGCCCCGTCAGAAGGTCGTCCATGGTCTCGCTGCGCACGATGCTGGCCGCAGGGTCGGCATCGTGGACGGCGCGACGCATCGCCGGTAACAGGGTCGCGAGAGGACCGGACGTCCGCACTGCAAGTCCGCCCTGGAAGAAGAACTGACGCGACGGCAGGTAGATCGCCGGCGTCGCCTCACGGAGACTGCGGTAGTGCACGTCACCGGTCACCCCGACCACCGTGCGCCAGTCGCCGGCGCCGGTGTCGCCCGCGAAGCGGATCCGCTCGCCGATCGGATCGGGCCCGAGCTGCAGCAGTCGAGCCGCGCCTTCGCTGACGACGGCCACCTTGGGTGTCGCTGCGCGGTCGGTGCCCAGGAACCCACGCCCCCGGAGCAGCGGGATCCCGAGTACCACGAAGTACTCGGCGCCGCCCGCCTCGATGGGGATCCGTGGGTAACCGGCCTGCGCTGCCCGCCCCGCCACCTCCCACGGCGCATTGAATATCTGAGACCCGAAAAATGGGGGCGCCGCGATCGGAGTGAGCGCCGTCACCCCAGGGAGCGCGCGGAGGGCCGGTGGGACCTGATCCAGTAACGCGGCGAACTTCGCATCAGCGTCACTCTGCGTGACCGGGATGGCCAGCCAGAGTAGCGACACATGGTCGGCGTTGTAGCCCAGGTCGATCCGCAGGAGCTTCTCGAGGCTGCGGGCCAAGAGCCCGGCGCCGGCAAGCATTACGAGGGCGAGAGCGACCTGTGAGACCACGAACCCATGCCGGACGCGCCGGCCCGTCCTCGTTTCGCTACCCGATCGGGCGTCGACCCGGAGCGGCGTGGCGAGATCTCCACGGAGGGCGGTCAGCGCCGGCAGGATCCCGACCAGCGCGACGGTCACGAGCGTCACCCCGACCGCAACGAGGAGCGGCGCGCCCCCGAGACGAATTACGTCGATGCGCGGCAGTCCAGCCGGCGCCACCCGCACCAGCAAGCGGATCAGCGCGACGGCCAGCGCGAAGCCGAGCGCCCCCCCGGCGACGGCCAGCGAGCCGCTCTCTAGGAGGAGGCTTCGCACGATGTCCCAGGTGGCGGCCCCGAGCGAGCGACGGAGGGCCATCTCGTGGCCCCGCGCGGCCACCCGCAGCAGCACCAAGTTGCCGACGTTGACGCACGCCAAGAGGAGCAGCAGGATCACCGCGGCGGTGAGCGCCCGGAGGACGGGCCGCACGTCGCCCAAGACCGCCTGGGGGAAGGTTCGGATCTGCGCCCCGGCGAGCGCGCTGACCTCCCCTGCCGGGCGCCGGCGATCGAGGTCCTGCATGATCGAAAGAAACTCGGCGCGCGCCGCGCCCACGGTCGCGTGTGGCGCCAGGCGCCCGATCATGTCGAGCCCGCCGCCGTACACCGTCGGGCTCCAATACTCCACGCCGACCGGGTAGTCGAGCCCCGCCGGCGCGACTCCGACAATCGCGTACCGCCGCTGGGTGTACGGATTCGTCAACCGGCGTCCGAGCACGCCCGAATCACCGGCGAAGCGCCGCTGCCAGGTGTCGTAGCTGATGACCAGAACGGACGGGTCGGTGGAGGACTCCTCGTCGGCATGAAACAGCCGGCCGAGCGCGGGGCGCACGCCGAGCACGTCGAAGAAGTTGCCGGTGACCCAGGCGGCCTTGAGCACGAGCGACCGATCGCCGTCCAGCAGGGTGAGTTCGAACGCGCCCTGGTGCGCTTCGCCCGCGATCGTCGCCAGTGTGCGGCTATGCAGGCGGAGCTGGTCCAGATCCTTCGCGGACCAGGCAAGGTCGACACCACGCGCATCCACTGTGCGCGGCAGGACGATCCGCTCTTGCTCCTGCACGGGCAGCGGGCGCACCAGCACGGCGTTGGAGACGGCGAACATCGCGACCGCCATCCCGATACCGAGTCCCAAAATGAGCACGGCCGTCGCGGCGAACGCCGGGGATCGGCGGAGAGCGCGGAGCGCGAACCGAACCTCCTGTACGATGTGGTCCATTATGTCGGGATCGCCCGCTACTCGAGCATCACCTCTTCCCGGCTCTCGGGCTCTGCCTTCAGCTCGGGGTGGCGGGTGAGGAGGCGCGCGCAGGCGTTCCACCGCAGCAGCGCGTCGTCGTTGTCGGAGGGGCGCAGCACCTCGGCCTTCTCGTACCAGTCCATCGCTTCCCGCAGCCACTGGTACACGGCGCCCGCGGCCCCCGGGGCGCCGTGGCTGTGGCGCGCTCGGGCCCAGCGCTCGCAGATGATGCCGGCGTAGTAGGCCCGTTGGTAGTCGTTGGTGAGGCGCGGCAAGACCTCCCGAGCGGCGGCTTCCCCGACGCCGCGGCCGTGCTGGAACTGGTCGGTGCGTGCCAACAGCAACGTCACCAGCGCGCGCTGGTTCTGCGGCTCGACTTCGAGAATGTCCTCGCAGATGCTCTCGGCATCACCCGGCTCGTTCAGCAGGCGGTAGCGCTCCGCCTTTTCCAGGGCTCGCTCGACGCCGTTCGGGGAAATCCGCTTGAGGGTGGCCATGCGGCACTCCCTTCTCAGTCCATCAGGCCCAGCATCCGGAGGAGCTTGAACAGCGGGTCGAAATGGCGATCGATCACGCGCTCCTTCAACGGGATGATGGCGTTGTCGGTGATCGCGATACCTTCCGGGCACACCGTGGTGCAGCACTTGGTGATGTTGCAGAAGCCGATGCCGTGCGCCTGGCGCAGCTCGTCCCGCCGGTCGGCGATGTCGAGGGGATGCATCTCGAGCCCCGCCGCGTGGATCAGGAACCGTGGTCCGATGAATCGGTCATGCAACCGGTGATCGCGCAGCACGTGGCATACGTCCTGGCACAGGAAGCACTCGATGCACTTGCGGAACTCCATGACCCGGTCGACGTCGCCCTGCTGCATGCGCCACGTGCCGTCGGGCGCGTCGGGGGGGCGCGGCGTGAACGGCGTGATGCGCGTCTTCACGCGGAAATTCCACGACACGTCGGTCACGAGGTCCCGGACGACGGGAAACGCCTTCATCGGCTCGATCGTCACCGGCCGATCGAGCGGCAGATCGGTGAGCCGGGTCATGCACATCAACTTCGGCATCCCGTTCACCTCGGCCGAGCACGAGCCGCAGCGGCCGGCCTTGCAGTTCCAGCGCACCGCGAGATCGGGGGCCTGCTCCGCCTGGATCTGATGGACGGCGTCGAGCACGACCATCCCCTCCCCCACCTCGAGGGGGTAATCGCGCCACGATCCGCCGGAGGAGTCGCCGCGCCAGATGCGAAACGTGGTCTGGGTCATCACGTCATCTCCTCGATGATCCGCGCGAGCTCGGGCGGCAGCGGCGGCACGGGAATCGACGCCACCTCCATCTGCCCGCCGCCGCCACGTTTGACGACGAACCGCACGCGGCCGAGCGCCTCGTCCTTGCCCGGGTAGTCTTCGCGGAAGTGCGCGCCGCGGCTCTCGGTGCGTCGCAGCGCCGCCTGTGTGACGGCTTCACTCACGGTGAGCAACGGATTGAGGTCGAGGGCGGTATGCCATCCGGGGTTGTACTCCCGGTTGCCGCTGACGGCGACCCGCTCAGCGCGCGCGCGCAGGCCCGTCAGGCCCTCGAGGGCACGCTCCATCTCGGAGGCGGTGCGCACGATCCCGACCAGGTCCTGCATCATCACCTGAAGATCGTGTTGGATCTTGAACGGTCCATCCACACCGTCGGTGGTTCGCTCGAACGGCTCCACGGCGCGGCGCCCGGCGGCGTCCGCGAGCGCGGGGTCGATCCGGCCCGGTGCGTGTTCGCGGGCGAAGGCCGCCGCGAAGTCACCGGCCCGCTTGCCGAACACCAGCAGGTCCGAGAGCGAGTTGCCACCCAGGCGGTTGGCGCCGTGCAGTCCGGCCGCGCATTCCCCCGCGGCGAACAGACCCGGCACCGTCGACATTTGGGATTCCGCGTTCACCCGCACGCCGCCCATCATGTAGTGGGTCGTCGGCCCGATTTCCATCGGCTCTCGCGTGATGTCGACCCCGGCGAGCTCCTTGAACTGCTGATACATCGCGGGGAGCTTGCGCTTGATGTGCTCGGCGGCATTGGGGAGCCGGCGCGCGATCCAGGAGATGTCGAGGAATACCCCGCCGTGCGGCGAGCCGCGCCCCTCCTTGACCTCGCGCACGATGCAGCGGGCCACATGATCGCGCGTGAGGAGCTCCGGGGGCCGGCGCGCGGTCTTGTCGCCCTGGGTGTAGCGCCACCCTTCCTCCTCGTTGTCGGCCGTCTGCTTGACGTACGCCGGCGGGATCTCATCGAACATGAAGCGCCGGCCGTCCTTGTTCGTGAGGATGCCGCCCTCACCGCGCACGCCCTCCGTCACGAGCAGGCCACGGACCGAGGGCGGCCACACCATCCCCGTCGGATGGAACTGCAGGAATTCCATATCCACCAGCTCGGCGCCCGCGTCGTAGGCCAGGGCGAGTCCGTCGCCCGTGTATTCCCAGCTGTTGCTCGTGATGCGGTAGGCGCGGCCGATGCCGCCGGTCGCGAGCACCACCGCCCTGGCGGCGTACACGCGAAACCGGCCGCGCTCGCGGTCGTAGCCGAACGCCCCCACCACCCGGCCCTCGTCGGTGAGCAGCGACGTCACCGTGCATTCCATATGAAAGACGATGCCCTGGTGAACCCCGTGGTCCTGCAGCGTGCGGATCATCTCGAGGCCGGTGCGGTCGCCGACGTGCGCCAGCCGGGGGTAGGCGTGGCCGCCGAAGTTGCGCTGCAGGATGCGTCCGTCGGGGGTGCGGTCGAACAGCGCGCCCCACGCCTCCAGCTCGCGCACCCGGTCGGGCGCTTCCCGGGCGTGCAGCTCCGCCATGCGGCAGTCGTTCAGGTATTGGCCGCCGCGCATCGTGTCGGCAAAGTGGACCCGCCACGTGTCGCGGTCGTCCACGTTCGCGAGCGCCGCGGCGACGCCCCCCTCGGCCATGACCGTGTGCGCCTTCCCCAGCAGCGACTTGCAGACCACCCCGACCTTCGCCCCTTCAGCCGACGCGGCGATCGCGGCGCGTAGTCCCGCACCGCCCGCGCCGATCACCAGCACGTCGTAGGAAACCGCCTCGGGCATCGCGGTCACAGGAGTCGCAGGTCGGTCCAGACCCCGGTGGCGCAGAGGCGCACGTAAATGTCCGAGAACGCCACCCAGACGAGGCTGGCCCAGGCCCACATCATGTGGCGCCGGTTGAGGCAGCTGACGCATGCGTACGCCGTCCGCCGCACCGGGTGGCCGGAGAGCCGGTCGAGCATCCCGCCCACCGTGTGTCGCAGCGAATGGCAGCCGAGCGTATAGCCGCCGAGCAGCGTGACGTTGACCGCGAGCACCAGCGTCCCGACCCCGACGCCGAAGTGCGTGGCTCCGGTCGCAGGGTCGACGAACCAGAGCGCGTTCCACACGTCGTGCAGCAGGATCACGAGAAAGGGCAGCGCGAGCACCAGGAAATACCGATGGACGTGCTGCAGCACGAGCGGAAACGACGCCTCGCCGCGATAGCTCTTGCGCGGCTCGCCGACGGTGCAGGCGGGCGGATCGGCCCAGAACGCCTTGTAGTAGGCGCCGCGGTAGTAGTAGCAGGTGAGCCGGTACCCGCCGGGCATCCACAGGATGAGGATGGCGGGCGACCAGGGGAGCCATCCCGGCCACCATCCGGGCTTGAGCCCGAACCACGCCTGGGCCGAGCCGAACAGCTCGGGCGAGTAGAACGGGGAGAGGTAGGGTCCGAACCGGTAATGGTCGCCCTGGAGCGCGGCCCAGGTGGCGTACACCACGAAGCTGGAGAGGACCAGAAAGACGACCACCGGGGTAACCCACCACCAATCGCGCCGCCCGGTGCTCCCGAAGCGGCGCTGCGGAACCGTGAGCGTACTCTCAGTCATGGGCGAAACAATAACGCGCCCCGGCCTCCCCTCGCTATCTTTGCGCTATGTCCTCCCCCATCACACATGTCTCCGACACCGCCCACTGGGTGGCGATGTATCGCGCGATGGAATCGGAGCGCCCCGACGCGTTGTTTCACGATCCCTACGCGCGGCGGCTGGCGGGTCCACAGGGCGAGCAGATCATCCAGAACATGCCGAAGGCGAAGGCGTTTGCCTGGCCGATGGTGGTGCGCACGGCCGTAATGGACGAGATCATCCTCCGGGCGATCGAGCGCGACGGGGTGCGGACGGTCGTCAACCTCGCCGCCGGGCTCGACGCCCGGCCCTACCGGTTAGCGCTGCCGCGGGAGCTGCGCTGGATCGACGTCGACCTGCCGGCGATGCAGAACTACAAGCGGGAGGCGTTGGCGACCGAAACGCCGCACTGCGCCCTCGAGTGGATCCCCGCCGATCTCGCCGACGCGGGTCAGCGACGTACCGTGCTGAGCCGGGTGGACGCCGGGCCGGGACCCGCGCTGGTCATCACCGAAGGACTGTTGATCTACCTCGAACCGGACCAGGTCGCCGGTCTGGCCCGCGATCTCCACGGGTGCGCCCAGCTCGCGTGGTGGCTGACCGACATCGCGTCGCCGCGACTCGTCAAGCTGATGGAGCGCACCTGGGGCGGGAAACTGCGCGCCGGGGGCGCCCCGTTCAAATTCGCGCCGGCCGAAGGGACCGCATTCTTCGAGCCGCTGGGGTGGCGCGAAGCGGAATTTCGGTCGACGTGGGACGAGTCGCTGCGGCTGAACCGGACGATGCGATTCGCGCGCTTCTGGAGCCTGATCGGCACGCTGTACACCAAGAAAGCTCGGGAAGCGGGCCGGCGGATGGCGGGGATCGTGTTGCTGCAGCGAACGTGAGCGAAAGTAGAGAGCGGTAGAGGGCACCGCCCTCTACCGCCCATTTGTGCCTGCTACCAGCCTCTGCCGTCAGCCTCTAGAACCCCCACCGCAACCCAACCTGCAGCTGCCGCGGGTCGCCCAACCCCGAGCGGATGGTGCCGTCGAAGTTGAGGAATTTCCCAACCCCTGGGTCCTTGAAGTTGTCGTTGTTCGTCACGTTGAAGATCTCGAGGATCGCTTCAAGCTGCTGGCCGGGCCGGCCAACGGGAATGGCCCGGGAGATCCGCAAATCGAGCGAGAAATACGCGTTGTCCTTGCGGATCGTGTTGCGCATCAGGACAGAATCCGTGGCCGCCGAGAGGAGGCTTCCACAGATACGATCGGCCGGACCGGTGGCGCGCTTGCCTGCCGCGGGAGCGAACAGATTCCCCTGGCGCGGCCCGCAGCTCACCGAGGCCGGCTGGGCCGAGTAGAGGCTCACGCGACTGTTGACGAAGAACCCGTGAATGTTTGCCAGAAACCAGCCGTTGAAGCGGTGCCGCTGATCGCGGTCGCTCCAGTTGTACTCCTTGCCGAGCGAGTCGGCTCGCGCGTAGCGGAACGTGAACGGATCGCGCTCGTTGTCGTCGTCCGACTTGTCGAACGACAGCGTGTAGTTGACTTCGAACTGGAAATTCGGATCGAGCACCCGCTTCAGACCCACGGTAAGCCCGTTGTAATTGGACTTGGCGGTGCTTTCGATACTGAACAAGGAGCCGATCGCCGTCGGCCCGGTTCCGAACGGACTGCCGAACACGGGGTCGTTGCGGTTGATGAACCGCGTCATTTGGTCGCCACGAGCATGGGTGAAGCTGATCGACGCGGCCAGGTCGCCGGCGATCTGGCGCTCGTAGGCGACCGTCAGATTGAGTGTCCGCGGGTTCTTGAACTTCCGGTCGACGATGTAGACGGTCGGCTGGAACGGCACCCCAGTGGACAAGGGCAGGAGGCTATCGAACGCCGGCGGCGGCAGGAACCCGACCGTCCCGCTCGAGCCGAACAGCGTCTGCCCGAGCGAGCCGTTGGTACTGCGCACGCTCGCCAGGTTGAGGGCCGGGATGCGGGCGTAATAGACCCCGGCGCTGGCGCGGAACACCTGGTGGCCGTCCCCATGCGGGTCCCAGGCGATGCCCAACCGCGGCTGGAACATCTTCTTGTCGGAGGGGATGTTGCCGTCCGACGGGAACGTGTGGCCGTTCACCGTGGAGTCGATCCACGGCCCGAAAAACACCGACGACGGCGGTGTGATCGGACTGGGCTGGATTTGCGCTTCCCAGCGCAACCCGTAGTTCACCGTGAGGTTCGGCGAGGGCTTCCAAGTATCCTGGAGGTACAAGGCGAACTCATTCGCCGTCAGTGTCTGGGTGCCCGCCTGCTTCACGGTGTTCGTGCCCACGCCCGACTGCTGGAGGTACAGGATGACCGGACCGGTGATCGTCTCGCCCAAGGGACAGCTGAAGCCCGGCGCCACGCCGCTTCCGCCGCCGGAGCATTCGATGTAGTGCGACCCTTGGTTGACGAAGTTGATGAACCCGTTCACGCTGGTGAACGCCATCCGCCCGCCGGCGAAGCCGACGAACACCTGGGTCGTGGACGTGCGGTTCCACTCACCGCCGAGCTTGAAGAGGTGGTTGCCGCGCGACAGTGACACGTTGTCCAGCAGCTGAATGCGGGTGTCGTGGTCGTCGCTGATCGGCAGGAAGAACGGCATCCCGAAGCGGAACGCGTTCCCCGGGTCGATGTCCGTGTCGTGGAACGGCACGCCGTTCCCGAAGATCGACGACACCCCCGTGGTGTCACCCAGGTGATTGTTCGGGCCGGCGTAGGGACGCGGCCGATCCTCGCGCGCGAACTGGAAACGGAACTCGTTGGAGGCGCGCGAGGTGAGGAACGAAATCAGCGAGCCGTTCACCGCGTTCGACTTGCTCTGCTCGAGGCCGTTGGCGCTGGCGCCCCACGTGTCCACGTCGAACGTCCCATTGCGCTGCTCGGCCCACGTGTAGTTGTACTTGATCGACAGGTTGTGCCGGGCCGAGAGGCGGAAATCGAGCTTGGCCATCGCCGCCCGCGCGTCATTGGTCCGGGCGATCGGACCGAAGTCGGTTGCGAGCTCGGGGTAGCGGCTCGTCAG
The DNA here is from genome assembly GCA_041498155.1 of Gemmatimonadota bacterium. Lineage (GTDB taxonomy): Bacteria > Gemmatimonadota > Gemmatimonadetes > Gemmatimonadales > GWC2-71-9 > DASTHG01. Next base: position 55,881 of record JBGQHV010000001.1, read on the forward strand.
GAACGTCTCGAGCGTGGTGAGCTCCGGCGAGGACGGCCGGGTTTTCTGCTTGATGTCGTCGTAGATCTGCTGATCGTACGCGATGAAGAAAAACGCCCTGTCCTGCTTGAGCGGCCCGCCCAGCGTAAAGCCGAACTGGTGCTGTGAGAAATCGGGCTGGAACGACTGCGCCGGACCGCCGCCGGCCGGCGTGTGCGACGGATTGCCGGAAATGGCGTCGAATTTCCCAAAGTAGTGCAACGTACCGTGCAGCGCGTTCGTACCCGACTTGGTAATGACGTTGACGAACCCACCGGACGAGCGGCCGAACTCCGCGTTGGCGCCGCCCGCCACGACCACCAGCTCGCGCACCGCGTCGAGGTTGAACGTGAACGCGGGCCGCTGCCCGCCGCGCTGCTCGCCGAAGAACGAGTTGTTGAAGTCCGCCCCATCCACCGAGACGTTGTTGTGGATGCCGCGCTGGCCCGCCACGGTCAGCTCGTCTCCGTCCGGGCCCTGGACGATCGAGACGTTGGGCGTGAGCAGCGTGAGGTTGAGGTAGTTGCGTCCGTTGTTGGGCAACCCCGCGATGGCCTGCACCGGGAGCCGGTCCGCGGTCTCCGTCTTGGTCGGATCCACCAGGACCTGCGTGGCTTCGGCGTTGATCGCGGCCAGCGTGATCGGCTGCACCGCGAGGCGCAGGTCCACGCTCTGGCCCACCCGCAGGACGATCCCCTTCTGGGAGACCGGGTTGAAGCCAATCGCCCGCGCCGTGACGTCGTAGGTCCCGAGCGGCAGCAGCGTGGCGGCGAAATTCCCAGCGGCGTCCGCCGTCAGGTTACGCTCGAAGTTAGTCTGTGTTTCGTGAAACACGACCTGGGCACCGCTCACCGGCGAGCCGTTCGGGTCCACCACCACGCCGCGAATGATGCCGGTCGTGGCCTGGGCCTGGGCGGAGAGTCGGAGGGGCAGGGACAGGGCGGCGAAGCCGAGGAGCGCTCCAGCCAGGAGTTTACGCAGCATGAACGGCGACCTCCGGGAAGGGAGTGGAAATTGGGCGGCGGCAAGCGTAGCACGCGGTCCCAGTGGCCGCAAGGCGATTTGCCGAGCGCCCCCGGAGGGGTAGAATTCCCCCACCATTTCTCCAGCGAGGGTTCCTGCTTATGTCGTCCCGCGCGTTCCTCATACTCGGGCTCGGCGCGTCCGCGGTGCTCGGCGCCTGCGCCAAGAAACCGGCCCCGCCGGCCGCCCAGGCGGCCGCCACCGTCTACTCCATCACCGCGACCGACTATGCGTTCGCCGCGGCCGATTCGGTCCCTGCGGGCCTCGTGACGCTCCAGCTCGTCGATGCGGGCAAGGAGCCGCATCAGGTCGTCGTGATGCGGATCGATTCCGGCAAGACGATCGCCGACGTCCAGACCATGATCGCGTCGCCCAACATGGCGATCCCGGGCTGGATCCACTTCCCCATCGGGGTGAGCGTGATCGTGCCGGGAGACACCGGCAACGCGACCGCGGTGCTCGCCCCAGGCCACTACGCGATGGTGTGCTTCCTCTCGAGTCCCGACGGCAAGCCGCACTTCGCGCAGGGCATGATGCGGCCGTTCGAGGTCGTCGCGTCGGCCGCGACGCCGGCCGCCGAGCCGCTGGGCGACATCAGCATCACGGAACGGGACTACACGTTCGACATCGCCGGGCCGCTGACCGCGGGTACGCATACCATCCGGGTCGAGAATGCGGGACCGCAAGTGCACGAAGTCGCCATGAATCAGCTCGCGCCCGGAAAAACGCTGGCCGACTTCACGGCGTGGGTCCAGGGCGGCATGAAAGGTCCCCCGCCCGCCAAGCCCGTGGGCGGCGTCACCGGGCCGGATGTCGGCGGTCACCAGTTCTTCACCGCCACGCTCGCAGCCGGCAAGTACCTGCTCGTCTGCTTCGTTCCCGACAAGGGCGACGGCAAGCCGCATTTCATGCACGGGATGGTCAAGGAGTTCACCGTAACCTGAACGGCGTGGGGTGTGGGATGTGGGGTGTAGACCCCACATCCCACACCCCACATCCAACGCCTCACACCCCATCAGTCCATGCAGAACCCCGACATCGCCCGCCTGTTCGACGAAGTCGCCGATCTCCTCGAGATCAAGGATGAGAACCCGTTCCGCGTGCGCGCCTATCGCAACGCCGCCCGGATCGTGCGCGACTTTCCGCGACCGCTCGCGGACGAGGTGCGCCGTGGCGGCGATCTCACGGAGATCCCGGGCATCGGCGAGGACCTGGCCGAGAAGATCGCCGCCATCATCGCCACCGGAGATCTGCCGCTGCATCGGCAGCTCCGCTCGAAGCTGCCGCCGGGGCTGCTCGACCTGCTGCGCATCCCCGGCCTCGGACCCAAGCGCGTCAAGCTGCTGTACAGCAAGCTGAAAGTCCGCTCCGCCGCCGACCTCGAAAAGGCGCTCGCAGCCGGCAAGGTCGGCAAGCTCAAGGGTTTCGGCCCCAAGATGGAGCAGAACATCCGGGCCGGACTCGGGGCCGCCCTGCACGTCGAGCGCCGTCTCCTCCTTCCCGACGCCGAGACCAACGCCCAGGCGCTGCTGGAATACCTGCGCGCCGGCGGCGGCTGCACGAACCTCGAGATCGGCGGCAGCTATCGCCGTCGCCGCGAGACGGTCGGCGACCTCGACATCCTGGCGACCGCCACCCACTCCGCGGGCGTGATCGAGCGCTTTCTCGCCTATCCGGAGGTGTCGAAGGTCGTCTCGCACGGCGAGACGCGGGTCACCGTGGTGCTGCGGGGAGGGCTGCAGGTCGATCTCCGCGTGGTCGAGCCCGCGGCCTACGGGGCCGCGCTGCTCTACTTCACCGGCTCCAAGGCCCACAACGTCGAGCTGCGCCAGATCGCCCAGGATCGCGAGTACAAGCTCAACGAGTACGGGCTGTACAAGGGCACGCGGCGCATCGCGGGCAAGACGGAGGAGGAGGTGTACGCCAAGCTGGGGCTCGACTGGATTCCGCCCGAGCTGCGCGAGGCGCGGGGTGAGATCGCCGCCGCGCGCGAGCACCGCCTGCCGACACTCGTGACCCTGGACCAGATCCGCGGCGATCTCCAGATGCACACCACCGAGAGCGACGGCGAAGCCTCACTCGCCGAGATGGCCGAGGCGTGCCGGGCGCGCGGGTACGCGTACTGCGCGATCACCGACCACTCCAAGCGCGTGACGATGGCGCTGGGGCTCGACGCCAAGCGGTTGCGCGCGCAGTGGAAGGCGATCGACGCCTGGAACGCGGTCACCCACGGGTTCACGATCCTGAAGAGCGTCGAGCTCGACATCCTCGAAAACGGCAAGCTCGACCTCCCCGACGACGTGCTCGCGGAAGCCGACTACGTCGTCGCCTCGATCCACTACGGCATGACGCAGCGCGAGCCGGAAATCACCAAGCGGCTGCTGGGGGCGATCCGCCATCCGTCGGTCGACGCGATCGGCCACCCGACGGGCCGCCTGGTCGGCAAGCGCGAGTCGTACGCGGTGGACTTCGCGGCGGTCGCGCGGGCGGCGGCTGACGAAGGGTGCCTGCTGGAGCTCGACGGCCATCCCGAGCGGATGGATCTTCCCGACACGCTGGCGGCGGCGGCGAAGGCGGCGGGGGTGCGCTTCGTGCTCTCGACCGACAGCCACCATCCCGGGAACCTGGCGTTCATGCGCTACGCGGTGGATCTGGCGCGGCGCGCGGGGCTCGAGGCGGGCGACATCCTCAATACGCGGCCGCTGGCGGAGTTCCGGAAGGGGTTGAAGCGGGCTAGGTGAGCACCAGCGACAGCTGGGATACCGGCTCGAAGGTCAATCGGTGGTGCCGGGTGGCCCCGAGGGCCTGCAGCGCGTCCAGGTGTTCGGGCGTCCCGTAGCCTTTGTTGTCCGCCCAGGCGTAGGCGGGATAGCGGGCGGCGAGGCGCCGCATGAGGACGTCGCGGACCGTCTTGGCGATCACCGAGGCCGCCGCGATCGACTGACAGCAGGCATCGCCATCCACGATGGCCACGTGTGCGCGGCCCAGCTCGGGGAGGGCGAGGCCGTCCACCAGGATTTCCTGCGGCACGGGTCCGAGTCGAGCCAGGGCGCGCTGCATCGCGAGAATCGTCGCGCGCCGGATGTTGAGCCGGTCGATTTCCCGCACGCTCGCCGCCCCCACCCCGACGGCGATGGCGCGGGCGCGCACCAGGAGCGCGAGCCGTTCCCGTTTGAGCGGCGGCAGGAGTTTGGAATCGCGCAGACCGCGGATCGCCTTTTGTCCCGCCGGAAACACGACGGCCGCGGCGACCACCGGTCCTGCCAGTGGGCCGCGGCCCGCCTCGTCGACTCCGGCGACGATCGTCCGCCCCGCGTTCCAGAGCGCCACTTCGCGCTCGAACGTGGGGCGGCGGCTGTTCACGCCTGGGGGGTCTCCGGCGTGGGCCCGGGACTGGGCTCGGCCGCAACCGCCCCGCGCTTCTCGCGGATGCGCGCGGCCTTGCCCGCCAGGCGCCGCAGGAAGTAGAGCTTGGCGCGCCGCACGCGGCCTTTGCGCACCAGCTCGATCTCCGCGATCGACGGCGCGTGCAGCGGGAAAATGCGCTCCACGCCGACGCCCGCCGAGATCTTGCGCACCGTGAAGGTCTCGTTGATCCCGCCGCCCCGGCGCGCGATGCACACGCCTTCGAACGCCTGGAGACGCTCCTTCTCGCCTTCGCGCACGCGCACCATCACCCGCACCGTGTCCCCCGGATCGAACGCGGGGAGCTTGTCCTTCAGGCCTTCCCGTTCAATTGCTCGCAGCTTCTCCATACCCGTACCCTCTCGTGACGTCTACGCGTCGCTGGCTTCCGCATCGGTCAATCGCTGCCACAGCTCGGGACGCCGCTCGCGCGTCAGCCGGCGGGCCTCCGCTTCTCGCCACGCCGCGATCTTCTCGTGATCCCCACTCAACAATACGTCGGGAACCGCCAACCCGCGATACACCGGCGGCCGCGTGTAGGACGGCGCGGCCAGCGGACCATCGTAATGTGAATCCCCCGCCGCCGATTCATGGTCGCCCAGCGCTCCGGGGAGCAACCGGACGACGGCGTCGATCACGCACAGCGCCGCCGGCTCTCCGCCCGAAAGCACGAAGTCGCCGATGGACAGCTCCTCGGCGCCCAGGCCGTCTGCGACGCGCTGATCCACGTCCTTGTAATGCCCGCACAACAACGTCAACTCGCTCCCGACCGCGAAGCGCACGGCATCGCGATGGCCGAATGGACGGCCGCGGGCCGACAGCAGGACGATCGGCGACCCGGGCGCGGCCCCCAGGTTCTCCACCGCCTCGAAGAACGGCTCCGGCTTGAGCACCATGCCGGCGCCGCCACCGTACGGCGCGTCATCCACCGTCTGGTGGCGGTCGTGCGTGTACTCCCGCAGCTGCACCACCCGGTAGCGCACCAGCTCGCGCGCCGCCGCCCGCCCCAGAATGCTCTCTCCCAGCGGCGCGCTGAACCAGCCGGGAAACAACGTGACCACGTTAACTGCCAGCATCGGCCTCAGGAACCGCCACAAACTGGTCCCGCCACGCTTCCACCGCGTCGCGCGACGTCACGCCCGCGAATCCCAGCAACATCTCGCGATGGTACGCCCGCCGCCGCGCTACGACGAGCGGCCCCGCGAGCACCTGCCGTCCCTCGTCGACGATCCACACCTGCGC
>JBGQHV010000002.1:0-59967 GCA_041498155.1 Gemmatimonadota bacterium
ACCCAGGTGCCGCTCAGGTTCGGCGAGCGGAACAGCAACGACTGGGCGGAGAGCGGCGCGGCGAGAATGGTGAGCGCGCAGACGAGGAGACGACGCATGGATGGCCTCCGGAAGCGTTGGTCAGTGAATCTAGCCGAGTCTGCCCGTGGCATCGCCATCAACGCCATTCACGGACCCAGCGGTCATAGAGCACCGGGGTGACACCGCCCTGCTGCAGCACCTCGATCCCGGACGGGTCGCGATAGGCCTTGCGGTAAAAGACATGGGTGACGCCCGAGTTGATCATCAGTTTGGCGCACATCACGCACGGCGACGCGCTCACGAACACCACCTTGTCGCGGACGCTGCCGGGCGCTTTCACGAGGGCGTTCATCTCGGAGTGGATGCAGCCGCAGCTCCCCGGCACGGCGCTGTCGCAGCGGTTGGCGAGGCCTTTGGCGTTGCCGTTGTAGCCGATCGCCAGGACGTTCTCCAGCAGATGGTCGGTGACCACGGTGCCGACCTGGAGCCGTACGCAGGTCGAGCGCTTGGCCAGCTCCTCGGCCATCCGCATGTACACCTCGTAGAGCGGGATGCGCTCGACCGGCGGGGGTTCGACGCCGTCGGGTAGCAGGTTCAGCCGGTGCGTGTTGGCGACGACGCCGTCCTTAGGCAGGCTCATGGACCTCCCGGTCGGGATCGTAGGGCTCGAACTTGCCGCGCGCCTGCTGCTGCGCCAGCCACGTGTCGAACCCGGACGCGACGAGGCCGTTGGAGCGCTCCTGCCGCTCCGCGGCCCGCTGCGCGAGGTAGTTGGCGTACTCGTTCTTGGGGTGGTCGTTGTGCCCCCGCACCCACTTCCACGTGACGGCGTGGGCGGCGGTGACCTGGTCCAGCTTCTGCCACAGCTCGAGATTCTCGATCGGGCCGTTCTTCTTCTTCCAGCCGCGGGCCTTCCACGCCGGCATCCACTCGTTCATCCCTTTCACGAGATACTCCGAGTCGGACACGTAGGTGACCTGCGCGTGACGCCATTGGCGCCGGATCCATTCGAGCGAGGCGATGGCGCCCGCCAGCGCCATGCGATTGTTGGTCGTCTGGGGGGAGCACTCGAAGAAGTCCCAGCGCGCGACGCTGTCGCCCGCCGGCGCCTCCACGAGCGCGGCGTTGCCCCCGGGGCTCGGTTTGCTCCGGTCGTTGCCGAGGCAGCTCTCGTCGGCGTGGACCAGGACCGGCGTGATGGCATCGGTCGGGGTGGGGGCGGGCATCAGGGCTGGATGGCGACCGGCAGATCGGTGTGCAGCAGGATCTCCTCGGTATGCGAGGCGACGCTGGGACGCCGCTCTCCGGGCCCGCGCGGCACGTGGGCGCCGGCAAACAACGCATCGGCGCGGATGGCCCGGACCACGCGTGCGATCACCTCCCCGGCGGATCCCTCTTCCAGATGCGTCTGGAACTGTACCCCGAGCAGCGACAGCTCGGCCTCCGCCTGCCCGGTCACCTGGATCCCCTCGTTGCGGTCGCGATAGGCGTGAATCACGTGCACCGTACTCCCGGCGACGCTCGCGAACCGGGCGGCCAGATCGAGGGCGCGGCGGTTGCGACCGTCGAACGCCACGGCACAGTTGCGCATCGGGGACGCCACGCCGCCGCACACGATGACGGTCTGCTCGGCGAGCCGAATGAGCGATGCGGCCGTCCGGCCGAGGGCGCTGGGACCGGCCCGCTCGGTGCGCAACCCGCGGCGGCCCACCAGCGCCGCGTCGACTTCCTTCGCCAGCTCGGCCAGGATCAGGTCGGGCGACCCATCGCGTTGCACGGCTTCGACCTCGAGTCCCGCCGCCGCGACGCGGAACCGCCCGCGCTCGAGCAGGACCGCGGCGGCCGCGACGGAGTCTTTGTCGCCCTCGGCGACCACCGCCACGACGATCACCGAGCGGAACCGCAGCGCCAGCACGACCGCCTGCTCCAGCGCGGCGTCGCCCTGCGGACTCCCGTCGAGGCCCACCAGCAGGCGCGTGAACATCAGGCCCCCCCCCCCGGCCGCTTCACGGCAGCACCGCGAAGGTGTCCAGCTCGCGCAGCCGGAAGCTCAACAGCTCGCCCGTCATCGGCAGCCTGGCCCGCAATGTCTCGTCCCGGTTTTCGACCTCGAGCTCTTCGGCCACGACGACGTACTCGGTGCCGCGGCGCGACAGCGCCACCCGCCGCCGCTCGCGCACCGCGCGTTCCAGGGCATCCAACGCGTCGGGGGTGAGAGAGCGGTATTCGGGGATCGCGCTCATGGGGGAGATTTAACGGACGACGATCGATCCCGCTTGCTCCGCGGTGACCCGCCCGATGATGGCGGCGGGCGCCAGCCCTTCCCGCGCCAGCGCTTCCTGCAGGCGGCCGACGCGCTCGGTGGCGAGGGCGATCAGCAGCCCCCCCGACGTCTGGGCGTCGGCCAGCAGCAACCGCTCCGACTCCGTCAACGCGTCGGGGAACCGGACCGTCGCGGCGAGGCTCTCGAGATTCCGCTTGGTCCCGCCCGGCACCGCGCCCCGGGCGAGCATCTCCCGAGCCTGCGCCAGGACCGGCACGCGCGCCGCCTCCACTTCGGCCGCGACGCCGCTCGCCTCCAGCAGACTTTGCAGATGTCCCAGCAGGCCGAAGCCCGTGACGTCGGTGGCGGCGTGGACGCCGGCCGCCAGCATCGCGCGAGCCGCACCGGCGTTCAGGGTCGTCATCGAGGCGACGGCCTCGGCCAGGGCCGGTGCCGGGAGCAGGTCACGTTTCAGGGCGGTCGTCAGGATGCCCGTCCCGATCGGCTTCGTCAGCGCCAGGGCGTCACCGGGTCGCGCGCCCGCGTTGGTCACGATGTGCTCGGGGTGCACCTCGCCGATCACGACCATGCCGTACTTCGGCTCGGGGTCATCCACCGAATGACCACCGACGACGAACGCACCGGCTGCGCGGGCCACGTCCGCTCCGCCGCGCAGCACGTCGCCCAGGAGCTCCAGCGGCAGGCGGTCGCGCGGCCACCCGACGATGTTCAGGGCGAACAGCGGCGCGGCGCCCATCGCGTACACGTCGGAGAACGCGTTGGTGGCCGCGATGCGTCCGAAGTCGTACGCGTCGTCGACGATGGGCGTGAAGAAGTCCACGGTCGCCACCAGCGCCCGGTCCGGCGCCACCTGAAACACGGCGGCGTCGTCCCGGCTCGCGGCATCGACCAGGATGCGCGGATCCGACGGCAACGGCACGTGACGCAAGACCTGCGTCAGCTCGGATGGCCCGAGCTTGCAGGCTCAGCCAGCGCCGTGCGAAAACGCCGTGAGGCGAACGGTGGTCATGGGAGGGGAAATATGGAGGGACGAGAGACGGGGGACGAGGGACGAGTGGCTCACCGACTCCACCCGTCCCCCATCCCCCGTCCCGCGTCCCTAGAGCGTCAGCCTTGCTGTGCGACTAGGAGAGCGCGTAGCCCGATGAGCGCCCGCTCTTCGTGGGCCGGGCTATCGAAGCTGCCGTCGGGGCGCTGCGCCGCCAGCAACGCGGGCACCGCCCGCTCGATCACCGCGCGCGCGGGACGGATGCCCGCGAGCAACAGCGACTCGAGCATGTGGAACAGATTCGCCTCGCCCCAGGTGCCGTCGGACTGCTGGGCGGCCCCGACGCGCTCGACGCACGACTCGAGACGATCGTGATACGGGACCGGCGCCACGGCCACCACGCCCAACGCGCTCGCCGCGAGCTCGTCGTGGACCGTGGGCCACAGGCTGAGCACCCGCTCCAGCCGGCGCAGCACACGCGGGCGGGCGTCCTGGCGTGCCCGCAGCAGTACCCGCAGGCCGAGGCACTCGGCGGCGAACGTGGCACCCGCTTCGCTGGTCAACACGGTGCCGTTGGGCAGCGCCAGAGGCGTCGGCGCGGGAGCGGGGGGCGGCGCCTCGAGGAAGGTCAGGACCCAGGACACCAGACGCGACAGGCTTCCCTGCAGCGCATCGAGGCCGAGATCCATCATCTCCCAGGCGGCCCAGGCAGTGGTGACGAGTGACCCACCGATGGAGCCGTCCATTTTGGTGCGGGCCCGGCGCTCGATGCAGAGCAGCTCGGCGAGCCGGTCATCTTCGGGTTTCGGAATACCCAACAGGCGCCGGGCGATGACGCCGGGGCGGGTATCCAGGCCACCAAAAAAGGTCTCCAGGCGGACGATCGCCTGTTCCAGGGAAGTCGTCATGGGGCCTCCACGAGAGGAGGAGGGTGAATCGGAACTGTCGGAGCGGACCGGAGGCGGGCGGCGTGGGCTCAGTCAGGCCGCGCGATCTCCGGTGGCTAGTAGCCCCCGTTCGCGGAAAAGTTCCGCCCCGGTTTCAGCCCAGTCGCCAGGCGAGCAGCGCTCCGGCGCCGACGTATCGCAGCACGGAGAAGACGACGGCGATGAACGGGGGGCGCGCCGTCACGCCCGCGGCGAGGATGCCCACCAGCCCGAACAGCAGCCACCATTCGCCGTGCCCGAGGCTGTCGAACCACAGGGATCCGAACAGCGTCACGAGCAGTGCCTCGACAGCGACCGCGAGCAGTGTCGCGGGTGAAGGCGGCGGACTCGCGGCGAGCCCGATCACCCGATGGGCTCCCCATCCCGCGGCCCCGAACCACGCGGCCACAGGTAGCCAGGCGAGCAGCAGCCGCCCGAGCGTCATGCGCTACGGGCTGACTCGCCCGCGTCGCTCCGGCGGCACATAACCGGGTCCGCGCAGCCCCCGTCCCGGCCGGGCGGCCGTCAGCTGGCCGCGTTTCAGGACGGCCTGGCCGTTGACGAACACGTATTCGATCCCCACCGAGAGTTGGTGCGGCTTGTCGAACGTCGCGCGGTCGCCCACGGTCGCCGGGTCGAACACGGTGATGTCGGCGAACATCCCCGGGCGCAACAGGCCGCGGTCGGCGAGGCCGACGCGTTGGGCCGCGAGTGAGGTCATTTTCCGCACCGCGAACTCGAGCGGCATCAGGTGCAGCTCCCGGACGTAGCGCCCGAGGATGCGCGCAAACGAGCCATAGGCGCGCGGATGCGTCCCGTCCTTCCCGAATGGCCCGTCCGGAGCGACTCCCGAGGCGTCGCAATCCACTGCGACCAGCGGGCTCTGGAGCGCCGCCTGCACATCCGGCTCGCTCATGATGAAATAGATCGCCCCGGTGCGAGCGTGATCGGCGATGACCAGATCGAACATGGTCTCGATGGGATCGCGCCGGCGCGTCGCGGCGATTTCACTCAGGCGTTTGCCCTGCAGATAATGAAGCGAGTCCTCGAACGGGAAAACGATGACCCCGCTCGGCCCCTCGGTCGCCCGGAAGAAACGATCCGAGGTCTGCGGCGGCGCCAGCAGCTCGGCGCGCAGCCGCGCCCGGGTGGCGGGATCGCGCAAACGCAGCACGAGTGAGTCGTTGCCGCCGCTGTGGGCCCACGCTGGAATCGAGGCGTCCAGCGACGTGGCGCCGGCGAGGTACGGATACTGATCGGCCGTGATATCCAGGCCCGCGGCGCGGGCCGAGTCGATCCGGGCCAGTACGTGCGGCATCCGACCCCAGTTGCGTTTCCCCGAGATCTTCAGGTGCCAGATCTCGGCCGGAATGTCCGCCTCGCGGGCGATGCGGAACGTCTCGTCCAAGGCCGCGTCGATCTGCCCCCCTTCATTCCGCATGTGCGTGGCATAGACGCCGCCGTGTCGGCGGGCCGCTTTGGCGAGGGCGATAATCTCTTCGGTCTGCGCATAGAACGCGGGCGCGTACTCGATCGCGGTCGAGAGTCCGAGTGCTCCCTGCTCCATCATCGTGTCGACCAGCGCATTCATATGCGACTGCTCCGGGCTGGTCGGTGCCCGATTGTCGAATCCGATGACCGCCATCCGTACCTGGGTGGCCCCGACGAACGTCGCGATGTTGATCGTGGATCCGGTGCGGGCGAGATGGGCGAAATACCCGTCCAGATCGCGCCAGTCCTCGGCCAGGTGGTACCGCTTCATGAATTCGGAGTCGAGCGCCGCCAGTGGCTCCGTGAGCGGGGCGACGGACCCGCCTTCGCCCGTGACTTCCGTGGTGATCCCCTGGGTGATCTTCGATAAGGCCCGGTTGTCTATCAGTACGTACGTCTCCGACTGACCCAGCATGTCGATGAACCCGGGAGCCACCACCAGCCCCGAAACGTCGAGCGTCTCCCGCGCCGCGCCGCCCGACAGCCGGCCCATCGCCGCGATGCGGTCGCCGCGAATGGCGACGTCCCCCTGCCAGCGCGGGTTGCCCGTGCCGTCGACAATCCAGCCGCCCTTCAGCAGAACGTCGTAACCCGCCCCCGCCCCCGTCTCCGGTGCGGCGCGGTTGGCGGGACGCTCGCAGGCCATGCCGAACGCCAGGGTGGCCAGTGCCAGGCGTGTCACTTGCGCCATTCGGCCCTCAGGGAATCAGGTCGGATTTGCCGGCCGCGGACCATTACCCACGCGATGTCACGGGTCGCCGTGATATCATCGGCCGGATTGCGGTTCAGGACGACGAGATCGGCGACTTTCCCCGGTACCAGCATCCCGAGCGAGTCGGCGGCCAGAATCTCCGCGCCATAGCGGGTGGCGGTCGTGAGGGCGTCGAGCGGCGTCAGGCCGGCGCTCACGAGCAGCGCGAGCTCCTCGTGCAACGCGGCGCCGGGGACGAGTAGCGGATTCGCCGCGTCGGTCCCCGCGGCCACGAGTCCGCCCGCCGCCCGGAACTCGCGCACGAACTGGTCCTGGCGCGCCCGGCCGCGACGGAACGCGGCCAGCTCGGCCGCACGCCACCCCGCGTGCTGCAGCAGCGCCGCCACCGCGCGGACCCGGTTGGAGCTGTCGGCGGGCACGTCCACCATGCCAAGTCGCTGCAGCAGCGCCGGGTCGTCGAGGTGGGCGAACGCTTCGTGTTCTACCAGCGTCGGCACGAGCGCGACGTGCGTGGCGGCGAGCGCGCGTGCCACCCGGGCCACGGTGGCAGAATCGAGCGCGCCCCAGCTCGCTTCTTCCATCGTCAGTCCGGCGAAAAAGAGGTCGTTGGCCCGGATGAACGGTGCGGGATCGCCGGCCGCGGACGCGACGATCCCGGCGAGCTGCTCCAACGACGTGACGCCCGCGCGGGCGGCGCTGAGCGCGTCGATCTTGCCCGGGTGAATCGCGACCCGCAGCCGCAGCGTGGCAGCTTCGTCCACGATCGCCCGCAGCAGATCGGGCGTGATCTTGGTGTAGACCGTCACGAAGTCCGCGCCCGCCACGGCCCGCTGATCCACCGCCTGCCGGGCTTCCTCGTCACCGGCGACGGCGGTGGCGCCCGGCAGGGTGGCGGCCATGCCGTCGATCGCCGGACCGGCTGTGAACATGCGCGGCCCGATCACCGAGCCCAGGTCGATGTCCTTCTTGATGGCGTACCCGGAGTCACCCGGCGAGTGGATATCCCGGACGCTGGTCACGCCCCAGGCGAGGTAACGGGGCAGGGCCCACCGTTCCACGGTCGTGTGCGAGTCGATCAGACCGGGGATGATCGTCTTGCCGACCAGATCGATGCGCTGGGCGCCCCGGGGGATCTTGATCTCGTTCACCTGGGCGACCGCCTTGATCGCGCCGTCCTTGATGAGGATCAGGGCATCGGTCTTGGGAGGACCGCCCGACCCGTCGATCAGGGTGGCGCCCTCGAGGGCGATCATGCCCTTGCCGGGGGAGGTACAGGCTGCGGCAAGCGCCGCCGCGGCGGCCAGGAGGATGGCCGGGCGGCGCCGGGGGAACATCACGGTCTGGGATCCGACGACGTGTGGTCGTGCAGGATCAGCCAGCGGTCGCCCCGCTTCTGGAGGATCAGGGTGAAAGGGCCGCTCGCCACCAGTGAGTCGCCGCGGTGCAGCTCGAACCGTGCGGTCGCAAAGGCGAGGTCCATCGTGAGGGGCTGCACGCGGACTTCGACGAACGAGAGCGAGTCGCGGCTCTTGCCCGGCGCGAAATAGGTCGCACGGTAGTGATCGTATAGCGGCTGCCACCCGTACTGCACGTGGCCGCCGGTGACATAGCTGACCGTCGAATCCTTCGCATAGTCGCTCATGAAACCGTCGAGGTCCCCGCGGTTCCAATCGCTGGCCGATCGCGCGAGCGCCGCGGGGATTTCCCGGACCGGGTCTCCGGTCGAGACCTTGGGCGCCGCGCAGGCGGCGGCGAGCGCCGCAACGCACCATGTGACACGCACTCCGCACCTCTTCGTTCGCTGGCCGCCAGAACGTACCTTGCCGCATGGCCGATGCAACCCCGCCGCTGCGCGGGCTCGGGAAAACGGTGGTGTATGGACCGGTTCATTCACGCCGGCTGGGGACGAGCCTCGGCGTGAACCTGCTCCCGGCACGGTCCAAAGTGTGCAGTTTCGACTGCCCCTACTGCGAGTGCGGCTTCAATACGGGGAAGGCCGAGCATACCCGGTGGCCGTCCCCCGACGAAGTGGGCCACGCGCTGCGCCGCGCCCTGGAACAGTTGCCGGCCGCTCCGGAGTGGATCACTCTGTCCGGGAGTGGGGAACCCACACTACATCCCCGGTTTCCTGTGGTGGTGGACCGGGTGCTGACGGCCCGTGACGCCAGCGCGCCAGGGACGCATGTCGGGGTGCTGTCGAACGGCGTACTGGCCGACACGCCCACGATCCGCGACGCCCTGCTCCGGCTCGACGGGCGCTTCATGAAGCTCGATCCCGGGCCGGCCGCGCTCGTCAATGGCGCGGCGGTCGACGCGGGTGCCGTGGCGGACTCCTACCGGGCGCTGCGGCCGGTGACACTGCAGGCGATGGTGGCGCGGGGACCCGGTTGGGATGGCGCGAGCGACGCGAGTCTCGCCGCCTGGCTGCCGCTCGTCGGCCGCGCCGAGCCGGCGGCGGTCCAGCTCTATTCGATCGCCCGAGCGCCGGCGGATCCGGGGGTCACCAACGTGCCGCGGGAGCGCCTCCTCGAGATGGCCGCAGCCATCCGGGAGGCGCTCCCGCGCACGATCATCGACGTGTTCTAGCGGCCTAGCGCCGCCGGCGGCGCGTCGCTTTGCGCTTCGCCCGCGCCGGCTTCCGGGCCTTGGCCCGCTTCGCCTTCCGGGCCGGTTTCTTCTTCTTCTTGGCCGCCTTGCGCTTCGCCTTTGGGCGGGCGGCTTTCTTCTTCTTCTTTGCGGCCGCCTTCCTCGGCTTCGGCGGCGCCATTTCCTCACCCATCATGGGCTCGTGCATCATCGGTGCGGGCTCCGGAGCCATCGGGGGCTCCGGCGGGAACATCGGCTCCATCATCCCGGGGCCGCCCATTCCCGTGAGATCACTCGTCGCGAGCATCTATGTCCTCCGCTGGTTGTGGCCGCTGGGGGCCTATAGCTTACCCGGCTAACTCCCCGACGCAAGTGAGTGCATGCGCCAGCTCCTCGGTGGTCTCTTCATCTTACCGACGCTGCTCGCCGCGCAAATCCGGTCTGACTCCAACGCCGTCGCCGCCCGGGCGCCGATCTCGTTGCCGTGGCGACGCTTCGACGTCACCCTCACGGGGTCGGTTCGCGGGTCCGGATACGTCAGCGCCATCGGCCGGCGCTCGGCGCTGATCGGCACCGACGCCGGCAGCTTCGAAGCCTGGACCTGGCCCCTCAAGCTGTTGCACGACTTCACGCTCGCCTTCAAGACCCCGCTGTACGACCAGCCCATCCCGGGCAAGGACGTCGCGCGCCGCGTGGAAATCTCGCCGGCCGGAGCGACGATCGTCTATACCCACTCGGCCTTCACGGTCACCGAACGACTGTTCGCCCCGCTCGATGAGCCCGCGATCGTGGTCGTGCTCGAAGTGGATGCCGTCCGGCCGATCGAGATCATCGCCCGCTTCCGCCCCGACCTCCAGCTCGCCTGGCCGGCCGGACTCGGGGGCCAGTACGTCGCCTGGGACGATGCCGAGCGCGCGTTCGTGCTCTCCGAAAGCCGCCGCCAGGTGAACGGCTTCTTCGGATCCCCGGCCGCGACCTGGGCCACGAACAACCCGTCTCACATGCTGGCCGATGCCGCGAGCGAGCTGCACATCGCGGTAGGCGATCAGGGACCGGTGGCGATGCCGCGTCCCGGAGAGCCGGCCGGACGGCTGACCCAGGTCCACGCGGCGGGCATTCCGCTGGTAATGGTGGGGGCCATCGCCCCGCGGGACAGCGTGCGGGCCATCTACCGTCGCGTGTTGGCACACGTGGCCGAGCTCTACAGCGCCCGCGCGGCCCACGCCCAGGCGGTGCTCGATTCGACCGTCGTCATCCATTCTCCCGACTCCACCCTCGACCTGGCGGTCCGCTGGGCCAGCCTGAACCTCGACGAAGCGATGGTCTGCAACCCGGACCTGGGCTGCGGTCTCGTCGCGGGTTTCGGTCCAAGTGGCGCGACCAGCACGCGGCCCGGGTTCGGCTGGTTCTTCGGCGGGGATGCCTCGATCAACTCGCTCGCCATGAGCTCGGTAGGACTGTGGCCTGTGGCCCGGGATGGGCTGGCGTTCTTCGCCCGGTACCAGGGGAAGGCGCCGCCCAACGCCGGCAAGATCCCGCACGAGATCTCCCAGTCCGCCGCTCGCATCCGCTGGTTCGACGACTACCCCTACGCGTTCTATCATGGCGATACGACTCCATTCTGGATTCTCGCCGTCGCCGAGTATTGGCGCGCCTCGGGGGACTCGGCGACCGTCCGCCGTCTCTGGCCCAACCTGAAGCGCGCCTACGACTGGGCCAAGTCCACCGACGCCGACGGCGACGGGCTGATGGACAATGCCAGGGCGGGCGCCGGCGCGATCGAGATCGGCGATCTGCAGCAGGGCCTGCAGTCCGATGTCTACATGTCCGCGGCCTGGGTGCGGGCGCTCGAGGCGTTCCCCCAGATCGCCGAGCTCGCGGGTGACCGGAGTTCCGCGGCGGAGGCTCGGCGCCTGGCTGAGCGCGCCGGGGCAACGTTGCGGGAGAAGCTCTGGCTCCCCGAAGAGCGGCGCTACGCCTTCGCGCTGCTCGAAGGTGGTACGCGCTCCGCCGAGCTGACGGTGTGGCCCGCCACCGGACTCGCCTTCGGCCTGTTCGACGACCCGCGCGGCGAGGCGACCGCCGGGTCGCTGGCGCGCGCGGCGATCACGACCGACTGGGGCGCGCGCACGCTGGGGTCCACGTCTGTGCTGTTCGATCCACTGCACTACAACAACGGCACCGTGTGGCCCTTCGTCACCGGGTTCGACGCCTGGGGTCTGTTCCGCTACCACAATGCGTCGATGGGGTTCGCGGCGACGATGGCTGTGGCGCGCACCACGTTCCTCTGGGGACTGGGGGCGAATCCGGAAGTGTTCTCGGGGAGCACGTTCGAGCCGCTCGAGACCGCGGTGCCGCAGCAGTTCTTCGCGACGTCCATGCTGCTCACGCCGCTGGTGCGGGGACTGGTCGGTTGGGAAGGCGACGCGCCGGACCATCGGGTGAGTCTCGTTCCGCATCTGCCGCCCGAGTGGGACGCGCTCACCGTGGAACGGCTCCCGGTTGCCACGGCGCGCTACACGGTGCGATTCGCCCGTACCTACACGACGCTGACGACCGAGCTGACCCGCACCGGCGGCGTGGGGGTCGATACGCTCGTTTTCTCACCCGCGCTGCCCCTGGGTGCCGTCGTGCGTGACGTGCGCGCGAACGGCCGACCCGTCAGCTGCGGCGCGCGGTCCACCGGCGCGGACGAGCACGTGGATTGCCGTCTCCCCCTCGGGGAGCGGTTGGCCGTGGAGATCCGTCACACACCGGGCTGGGCGGTGCTGCTGCCCGCGCGCGCGCCCGAACGGGGGGCGCGCTCGCGCAACATGAAGGTCGTGGCTCAGCGCCTGGCCGGTGACACCCTGGTGCTGCAGCTGGAAGGCCTGGCGGGGCAAACCTATCGAATGGTCGTCCGCACGCCGCTGGGCGAGCGCACGGTGGCGGTCACGTTCCCCGACGGCGGAGATGCTGTGGACGGGTATCGCGCGAGCGTCGTCCGGGTTACGGCCCAGCCCTGAGAAGTTAGATTAGCGCTGCCCATGACCAGCCGCCCGTACTCCCACTCGCTCGCCGTTCTGCTCGTCGCCCTTACTGGCGCGCCGCTCGCGGCCCAAAACGTCGCCGAAGTCCAGGTCGCGCCCCCCTCGATCTCGATCAAGGTCGGTGAGCGCTACGGCCTCCTCGCCACCGCCTACGATCGGGTGGGGAACGTGTTGCCCGCGGCGAAGGTGATCTGGACGTCGAACAACGTCCAGGTAGCGCGGGTGGACAACAACGGAACGGTGATCGGCGTCGCGCCGGGAGTGGCGATCGTCGAGGCGCGCGCGGGGCAGCGCCGCGGCCAGGCGGCGGTCCAGGTGGCGGCGGCCGCGGCCCCTCCGCCCGTAGCCGGTGGCGGGGGAGCCGCGCCCGCTGGCGGAGGAGCGACCGATCCGTTCGCGGGACAACCGCCCGGCACGGGGACCGTGACCGTACTCCGCATCGATCCCCCCTCGGTGTACCTGCTGCCCTCGGAAAACACGCGGGTGTCTCCCCGCGCCTTGCGTGAGGACGGCGCGCCGGCGGCTCCGGTGCAGGTGACCTGGAAGTCGCTGCGCGAGGACATCGCGAGCGTGGACCAGAACGGCATCGTCGTGGCGCTCGCCCCGGGGCAGGGCACGGTGCAGATGACCGGACCCGGCGGCCTCACCGCCACCGCGCCGGTCGTCGTCCAGCAGGCCGACTACGCGATTCAGGAAGGCACGGCGCTCACCCTCGCGCCCGGTGAGGTCGATACGCTCCACGTCGTCGTGCCGACGCAGGAAAACCGCCTCGTGAGCCCCATCGCGCTGTCGTGGGCGTCGAGCGATCAGAGTGTGGTCCAGGTGAGCCTGACCGGCGTGGTGAAGGCCGTCGGATCGGGCAAGGCGACGCTCACCGTGACGGGGTTGCTGCAGCAGAAGACCGTGGACGTGCTGGTCCACCGGGCCGTGGAGCTCCTCGCGGTGCGCCCCGGGACGCGGGCCGACGTCGAGGTGCCGCTCACCGCGTCAGTCCGGTTCACGGCCGCCGCCCTCGCGGCGGACAGCTCCCCGGTCCCCGAGGCGCTCCTCGCCTGGAGCGTGGCCGATACCGGCATCGCCGCGTTCGATGCGGCGACGCTGACGCTCAGCGGACGGCGCATTGGCCGGACGCAGCTCGGGCTGCGCGGGCCGGGTCCCAATCCGCTGCGCGCGGCGTGGAACGTGAGCGTGATCGCGGGCTCGGTGAAGCTCCCCGTCGCGCGGCTGGGCCTCGCATTGAATGCGCGCACTTCCCTCAAAGCGAGCTTCACCGACGACACCGGAGCGGTGCTCGGCGCTGCGAGCGGCCTCACCTGGAGCTCCGACGCGCCGTCGGTCGCCACCGTCTCCGAAGACGGCACGGTCACGGGCGCGGGGTACGGACGCGCCCGCGTCACGGCCACCGCCCCCGGTGGGAAGACGGCGTCGGTTCAGGTTTTCGTCGAGGATGAGCTGCTGCTCGCCAGCTCGCGCGGCGGCGCGACGCGCCTGTACTGGCTCGACCGTTCGAACCTCGCGGGGCTGCGGCGGGCGTCCAGCGACACCGGCGCGGCGACCGATCCCTCGATTTCGCCGGACGGCTCGCGGATCGCGTTCGTGTCCACTCGGGACGGCAACCCCGAAGTGTACGTCATGGATGCGGATGGCTCGAACCTGGCCCGCGTCACCAGCGATCCCCAGGCCGATGGCCGGCCCGCTTTCACCGCGGACGGCGCCGGGTTGGTTTTTCAATCACTGCGCTCGGGGAAGGCGCAGATCTACATGGCGGCGACCGACGGCACCGGGACGAAGGCCCTCACCACGGACTCGGTCAACCAGACGCCCACGGTGTCGCCCGACGGCGGGACCATCGCGTTCGCTTCGGTGCGCAACAAGAGCTACGACATCTGGTTGATGAGTCGTGACGGGTCGAACCAGCGGGCGTTCACCAGGACCCCGCAGCAGAACGAGACGGAGCCGCGTTTCCTGCGGGACGGCAGCCTGGCGTACATCGTGGAGCGCAAAGAGGCGAACCGCACGGTCCGGATGGTGGTGAAGGCCGATCTCGCCACCGGCGCCATCACCCCCCTGACCGGCACCGACCTGGCGATCGCGAGCTTCGCCCTGTCGCCCAGCGGCGACCTGATCGCGCTCGTCGTGCCGAGCGATCCCAACAACCGACGCAATCCCCTGTATCGCGTCTATCTGCAAACCGTGGGCGGCGGCACACCGACTCCCATTCCGGCGGGCCCGACCGAGCAGATGGCCGCGCCGACCTTCCTCCCATAAGAGCGTTCGTCCTCAACGCCGTCGGGGGCCTGGACCATACCGCCCTGACGGAGGTTCCCGATGCACCCCCGCCCGGTCCCGGCGAGGTGCGCATCGCGCTGCGCGCCGCCGCCTTGAACCACCTCGACCTGTTCGTGGTGGAAGGTCTTCCCGGGCTGCCGCAGCAGCTCCCGCACATTCTCGGCTCGGATGGGGCCGGGGTGATCGCGCAGGTCGGCAGCGGCGTCTCGAGCGTGCAGCCGGGAGACCGGGTGCTGATCAACCCGGGAATCTCGGATTACACCTGCGAGTTCTGTCGCGCCGGCGAGCACAGCCTCTGCCTGCGCTACGGCATTCTCGGGGAGCACCTCGCGGGCACCCTGGCCGAATTCATCACCGTCCCGGTGCACAACGTGCAGCCGGTTCCGGCGCTCGACCCGCCCCTCACGTGGAGTGAGGCGGCGGCGTTCTCCCTGGTCACCCTCACCGCCTGGCGCATGGTGATGACCCGCGCGCAGGTCAAGGCGGGCGAATGGGTGCTGGTGTGGGGGATCGGGGGCGGCGTTTCGCTCGCGGCGCTGCGGATCGCGAAGCTGGCCGGCGCCCGCGTCATCGCGACGTCATCGAGCGACGCGAAGCTGGAGCGTGCGCGCGCCCTGGGGGCCGACGTGGCGCTGAACCACGTCACCCAGAAGGTCACCGCCGAAGTGCGAGCGGTGACCGACAAGCGGGGCGTCGATGTGGTCGTCGAGAACGTGGGGGAAGCGACCTGGGGGGATTCGTTGCGCTGTCTCGCCAAAGGCGGCCGCATCGTCACCTGTGGCGGGACGAGCGGGCCCAAGCTCGTGACCGATGTCCGGCCGCTCTTCTGGCATCAATTCACGATCCTCGGCTCGACGATGGGCAACGCGGCGGAGTACCGCGAGGTGGTGCGTCAGCTCGGGGAGGGGCAGCTGCGTCCCATCATGGACGCTACCTATCCCTTCGCGCGCACCCGCGAGGCGTTCGAGCGCCTGGCGAGTGGGGCGCATCAAGGAAAGATTGCGGTGCAGATCGCGGACTAGGGGGTTTCGTCGGGCTCGGAGGTCGGCACGTACGCCACCGCTTCGCTGACTGCTGCACGGCGTCCGTGCCAAGCCCCGGTCATCGTGAATGCAATCTGTGGAGCGACCATCAACTGACAATCAACCACGGGATCTACTCCGACCGGGCGAGGGAAAGGGCTGACAGGACAGTGTTGCGTTCGCCACTCTAAGTGGTTACTTTGCAGTTACTTAGAGCATTTCTAAAGCTCACCCGGACCGTCCCAATTGACGGCCGAACGCTGAAAGCCGACCGCGCGCTATGACCGCACCCAACGCGAGAGAACGCATCCTGCCGCGCCTCATCGAGGACGAGCTCAAGGAGTCGTTCCTCGACTATTCGATGAGCGTCATCGTGGCGCGCGCGCTGCCCGATGTGCGCGACGGTCTGAAGCCGGTGCACCGCCGCATCCTGTACGCGATGAACGAGCTCGGGTTGCTCCCGGGCCGTCCCTACAAGAAGAGCGCGACGGTGGTGGGCGACGTGCTGGGCAAGTACCACCCGCACGGCGACATGGCCGTATACGACTCGCTGGTGCGGATGGTGCAGGACTTCTCGCTGCGCTATCCGCTGATCGACGGGCAGGGGAACTTCGGCTCGGTGGACGGTGACGCCGCCGCGGCCTACCGCTACACCGAAGCCCGCCTCACGCGCATCGCGATGACGATGCTCGAGGATATCGACAAGCAGACCGTCGACTTCGTCCCGAACTTCGACGACCGGCTGCAGGAGCCGACGGTGCTCCCGGCCCGCCTGCCGAACCTCATCGTGAACGGCTCCGCCGGCATCGCGGTGGGCATGGCGACCAACATCCCGCCGCACAACCTGGGCGAAGTGGTCGCCGCGATCGTCTATCTGGTGGATCATCCCGACGCGACCGTGAAGGACCTGCGGAAGTTCATCAAGGGTCCGGATTTCCCGACCGCCGGCATCATCTACGGCCGCGAAGGGATCAAGGAGTGCTACGAGAAGGGCCGCGGCCGGATGATCGTGCGCGCCCGCGTCGTGATCGAGGAGAAGGAATCCACCGGCAAGCAGCAGATCGTGATCGCGGAGCTCCCCTATCAGGTCAACAAGGCGAACCTGATCGCGAACATCGCGCACCTCGTCAACGACAAGAAGATCGAAGGCATCTCGGACATCCGCGACGAATCCGATCGCGAGGGCATGCGCGTCGTGATCGAGCTGAAGCGCGAAGCGATTCCCGGCGTGGTGCTGAATCAGCTGTACAAGCACACCGCGATGCAGACCACCTTCGGCGCGATCATGCTGGCGCTGGTCGACGGCGTGCCGAAGGAAATGGACCTGCGGGAGCTCCTGCACCACTTCATCGAGCACCGGCACACGGTCATCGTGCGCCGCACCGAGTTCGATCTGAAGCGCGCGCAGGATCGCGAGCACATCCTCGAAGGCCTGAAGATCGCGGTCGACCACATCGACGAGGTCGTCCGCATCATCCGCAAGGCGAAGGACGTGCCCTCGGCCGATGCGGCCCTGCGCAAGCGCTTCAAGCTGTCCGAGCGCCAGTCGGCGGAAATCCTGAACATGCGGTTGGCTCGGCTCACCGCCCTCGAGATCACGAAGCTCGAGGAGGAGCTGCGCGAAGTCCGCAAGTTCATCAAGGAATGCAAGGAGCTGCTCGCCTCCAAGCCACGCCGCCTGAAGATCCTGAAGGAGGAGCTCACCGAGCTGGCGCACGGGTTCGGCGACGAGCGCCGCACCGAGATCGTCGCCGACCAGGGCGAGTTCTCCATCGAAGACCTGATCGCCGAGGAGGACATGGTGATCACGGTCTCGCACGGGGGCTACATCAAACGGCTCCCCACCTCCTCCTACCGCCGGCAGCGGCGCGGCGGGCGCGGCGTCACGGCGGCCCATACCAAGGAAGACGACTGGCTGGAGCACCTGTTCATCGCGTCGACGCACGACTACATGATGTTCTTCACGCAGAGCGGGCAGTGCTACTGGCTGAAGGTGCACGAGATCCCGCAGGCGGCGCGGGCCGCCCGCGGCAAGCCGATCCTGAGCTGCGTCGCCATCAAGCCCGACGAGCGCGTCGCCGCGCTCGTGCCGGTGCGCGAATTCACGGAGGATCAGTTCCTGTTCTTCGCCACCCGGGAGGGGCTCGTCAAGAAAACCCGGTTGTCGGAGTTCGGCAACCCGCGCTCGTCGGGCATCCGCGCGATCAACGTCGAGAAGGGCGACGAGCTGATCGACGTGCAGGTCACCGACGGCAAGAACGACATCGTGCTCGCCACCCGGCACGGTATGAGCATCCGGTTCCACGAGCAGGACGTGCGCGACATGGGGCGCACGGCGACGGGGGTGTGGGGGATCGCCCTCGACAAGAAGGACAAGGTGATCGACGTGGTGATCATCCGGCGGGCCTCGACCCTGCTCGTCGTCACCGAGAAGGGCATGGGGAAGCGGTCCGAGCTCGACGAATACCGCATCCAGCACCGCGGCGGCCGCGGCATCATCACCCTCAAACGCAACGACAAGACCGGGGACATCATCGCGCTCAAAGAGGTGCTCCCCGACGACGAGCTGATGATGATCACGAAGAAAGGCATCGTGATCCGCGTGCCGGTGGAGGGCATCCGCATCACCGGCCGCAACACTCAGGGGGTGAAAGTGATGAACCTCACTCCGGGCGATCTGGTCGTGGATGTGGCGCGCATCGTCAAGGAAGACGACGACACCGACGGCGACGAAGACGACGAGGAGACCCCGTCACCGGCCGCCAAGGGTGCGCCGCCCAGCCGCCCGGCCGACAAGACCGCCAAAAAGGCCGCCAGCAAGGCCGCTGGCAAGAAAAAGAAGAAGTAGCGTGATCGCCGACATCGCGGACCGGGAGGTCGCCGAGGCGGCCCGGGCGCTGGAGGGCGTCGCCGTACGCACACCGCTCCAGTGGGTGGAGCCGCTCGACGCCTGGCTCAAGCTCGAGAGCCGGCAGCCGATGGGCGCGTTCAAGATCCGCGGCGCCTACAACGCGATTCGCAAGCTGGACGAGGCGGCCCGCGCCCGCGGCGTGATCACGTTCTCCTCGGGGAACCACGGCCAGGCGGTCGCGTTCGCGGCGCGGCGCTTCGGCGTGCGCGCCGTCATCGTCATGCCCGAAACGGCGCCCGCGGTAAAAGTGGAGGGGGTCAAGCGGTGGGGCGGGGAAGTCGTGTTCGCCGGCCGCACCTCCGAAGACCGGCGCGTCGCCGCCCTCGAGATCGCCGCGCGGGACCGGCTCGCCGTGATCCCGCCCTTCGACCATCCCGACATCATCGCGGGTCAGGCCACTGTCGGAGTCGAGATCGCCGAGGATCTGCCCGAGGTCGCGACCGTGGTCGTCCCGGTCGGCGGCGGTGGGCTCATCTCCGGGGTGGCGCGCGGGCTCGCCGCGGCCGGGAGCCGGGCGCGCATCGTCGGGGTGGAGCCCGCCGGCGCACCGAAGCTCACCCGCTCGCTGGAGGCGGGCCGCCCGGTGACGCTCGAGCGCACCGCGAGCATCGCCGACGGGCTCATCACGCTCTCGGTCGGCGACCTCCCCTTTGAAGTGCTGCAGCAGCACAAGGACCGGCTGGCCGGGGTCGTGACCGTGACCGACGACGCCATCAAGGAGGCCGTGTTCTTCCTGCATCAGACCTGCGGGCTCGCCATCGAACCCTCCGGCGCCGCCACGACCGGTGCTCTGCGGGCCGGCCTGCTCGAGCAGTATCGCCGGCCCCCGGTGGTGCTGGTCGTGAGCGGCGGCAACGTCGACCCCGCGCTGCTCGAGGACCGGCGCCGCCCATGAGCGATGTGCCCGCCGCACCCGGCCGGTCCTCCGGCGCCGCCGCCGTTCCCAAGATCCTGCTGGCCGACGACGACGATTCGCTGGTCCGGACGCTCAGCTACATCCTCAAGGAAAAGGGCTACGACGTCGTCGTGAGCCCCGGCGGCGAGAACCTGATCGCGCTCGTGGCCGAGGAGAAGCCGCAGCTCCTGCTGCTCGACATCATGATGCCCAAGGTGGACGGGCTGTCGCTGCTGGAGCGACTCAAGGAGGACCAGCGGTTCCGGGACCTCCCGGTCCTCATGATCTCGTCGATGCCGCCCGAGGAAGCGGCGGTCAAATCGCTCGGTCTGGGCGCCGCCGACTTCATTCCCAAGCCGTTCAAGGTCAAAGAGCTGTTCGCCCGCATCGAGGCGCAGCTGCGGCTCGGCCGGGCCCTGGCGCAGGCGCGCGACGAAGCCCGCAGCCGGCTCGCGATGGTGGAGATCCTCCACGAGATCACCGACTCGCTCAAGCCGGACGAGATCTACCACATCCTGGTGCGGCGGGTGGCCCGGGTGCTCAACATCTCGAAGTGCTCCATCGTGCTCGGCGCCTCGGGCGACCGCATGGGTGTGGTGGTGGCGTCCTTCGAGAACCCGATGCTGCGCAACCTCGAGATCGAGCTGGCGCGCTACCCGGAGATCGAGCGCGCGCTGAGCGGCGGGCGCCCCGTGCTGGTGGCCGACGTCGGCACGGATCCGTTGTACGAGGCGGAGCGCCACCGCTGGCAGGCCGAGGGCGTCGTCGTCCCCACCCGGTCGGCGGTCGCCGTGCCGTTCAACATGCGGGACCGCCAGGTAGGCGTCTTCTTCCTGCGCACCACCGAAGCGGACGCCCCGCTCACGCCCGCCGACGCCCAATTCGCCGAGTCGGTCATCGGCGCGGCGGTGGCGGCGATCGAAAAGGCGTACGATTTCGAGACGGCGGTGCTCGACAAGCGGCGCTTCGAGCAGCTTGCCTCCACCGACGCGTTGACCGGAACGCTGAACCGTCGCGCCCTGGCCGAAGCGCTCGCGGCGGAGCTGGAGCGGGCCCGCCGCTACAACCTCTATCTCAGCATCATGCTGGCGGACCTGGATCGGTTCAAGCAGGTCAACGACCGGCGCGGCCATCTGGCGGGCGACGCGGTGTTGCGGCAAGTTGGGGAGTTGCTGCGGCACGAAGCGCGGTCCGTGGACCTCGTGGCGCGCTACGGCGGCGAAGAATTCGTCGTCGTCATGCCCGAGACCACGGTGCGCGGCGCCCAGGTATTTGCCGAGCGCGTGCGCGCTAAGATCTCCGCGCGCGACTTCGCCCCGGTCGGCGAAGATCCGCTGCAGCTGACGGTGAGCATCGGGCTCGCGGGCTTCCCCAACGAGCGCGTCACCAGCGCCGACAGCTTCATCGCGCTGGCGGACCAGGCCCTCTACCGTGCGAAGGACGAAGGCCGCAACCGGGTACGCGAATGAGTCAGCGCCGCTGTCCGAAATGCAAAACCGTCTATTCCGACGCCGCCCGCTTCTGCCCCAAGGACGGCTCGATGTTGGTGGACGTGCAGGGGTCCCCGCCGGTAGCGACGCCCAAGACGCCGGCCGGTGCCAGCGCTACCTCCGTCCGGACGCCGCCCCTCAAGCCGCCGCCCAGCCTGGACCGCGCCTCGACCCTGTCCAACCAGCTGCTCGACGCCCGCTACCAGGTCCTGAAGAAGCTGGGCGAGGGCGGCATGTCCTACGTGTACCTCGCCAAGGAGATTTCCAGCGACCAGGAAGTGGCGATCAAGGTCCTCTCGCCCAAACTGGCCAGCGACAAGAGCTCGGTGGAGCGGCTGCGGCGCGAAGCCGGTCTCGCGATGCGGCTCGATCACCCCAACGTCTGCCGCATTCTCCGCCTCGGGGAATCGGAGGACGGGCTGATTTATCTGGTGATGCCGTTTCTCCACGGCGAGCTGCTGTCCGATCGCGAAGTGCGGGGCGGCCCGATGGACCTCGCCGCCGGGCTGTCGATCCTGCGCCAGGTTTGCGCGGGCCTGCATCACGCCCACGACCTCCAGATCGTGCACCGCGACCTGAAGCCCGAAAACATCATGCTCGTCCCCAATGAGGACGGCTCGGATCGCGCGGTGGTGATGGATTTCGGCCTCGCCAAGGAGCGGCGCGCGGATCCCTCGATCGCCAAGCTCACGGCCACCGGCATCATCCTCGGCACGCCGGAGTTCATGAGCCCGGAGCAGATCCGCGGCAAGACCCTGGACGCCCGCTCCGACGTGTACGCCCTCGGCATCGTGGCGTTCGAAATGTTCACCGGGAAGCTGCCGTTCCAGGGCCGCAACGCACAGGAGATGATGATCGCCCGGCTGCGCGGCAGCCCGACGCCGATCCGGGCGGTCCGTCCTGATCTGCCGGCGGGTCTCGAGAAGGCGATCAGCCGGGCGCTGGAGACCAATCCCGACAGCCGGTTCCCCACCACCCTCGCGTTCGCCGAAGCGCTGACCGAGGGCGAAGGCGCCGGCGGCGGGGGAGGCCTGTTCGGCAAGCTCAAGGAACGCCTGAAATGATCGGTCTGCTCGCCTGGGCTGCGCTCGTCGCGCAGGCGCCGGCCGCGTCCCGGGACACACAGCCCGTCACCGCCATTCGCGCCGGCACGCTGATCGACGGCACCGGGGCGGCGCCCGTGAAGAACGCGGTGATCCTGATCCGTGGCGACCGCATCACCGCCGTCGGGCCGGACGTTACCGTGCCGCGGGGCGCCACCGTAATCGACCTCTCGGGCGCCACCGTGCTGCCGGGATTCATCGACGCCCACGTCCATCTCGCCGGCCACACGATCGGCGACGGCGACTGGCAGCACGCCGGTCTCACCGACCTCCCCGGGCAGCTCGCGCTGCTCGGCGCGGCGCACGCCCAGGAAACGCTCGAAGCGGGGTTCACCACGGTGCGCGTCGTGGGCACGGCCTATTTCAACGACCTCGCCCTGCGCAACGCGATCAACGCCGGTTGGGTGCCGGGGCCGCGGATTCTGGGGGCCGGCATCTCGTTCGGCATCACGGGCGGCCACTGCGACGACGAGGACGGCCTGCGCCCCGACGCCACCGGGCACGAATCGGGGATCGCCGACGGCGTAGCTAACGGCGTGGAGGAGGTGCGCGCTGCCGTGCGTTACATGGTGAAGTACGGCGCGGACGTCATCAAGATCTGCGCGACCGGCGGCGTGCTGTCGGCGACGGATTCCGTCGGCGCCCAGCAGTACACCGAGGAAGAGATGCGGGCCATCGTCGAAACGGCGCACATGCTGTCGCGGCGGGTGGCGGCGCACGCCCACGGCACCGCGGGCATCAAGGCCGCGGTGCGGGCCGGCGTCACCTCGATCGAGCACGGCTCGATCCTGGACAGCGAAGCCGTCGCCCTGATGGTGCAGCACGGCACCTGGCTCGTCCCCACCCTCATGGCCGGCGAGCAGGTCTCCTTGATGGCGCAGGCGGGCCGGCTGCCGCCGGCGATCGCGGCGAAGGCCCTGGCCGTCGCTCCGCGTATGCAGGCGTCGTTCCGTCTGGCGCTCCAGGCCGGGGTGAAGATCGCGCTGGGCACCGATGCCGGCGTCTTCCAGCACGGCCGCAACGGCCACGAATTCACCCTCATGGTGCGCTCCGGCATGACCCCGATGCAGGCGATCCAGGCGGGCACGCTCTCCGGCGCCACGCTGCTGGGGCGTGAAGCGGACGTCGGAAGTCTCGTGCCCGGCAAATTCGCCGACGTCGTCGCCGTGCTGGGCGATCCGCTGCAGGACGTCAGCGTGCTCGAGCACGCCGCGTTCGTGATGAAGGGCGGGATCGTCTTCAAGCGGGACGGCCAGGTGGTGGGGCGGAGCGCGGCCGGCGTGCCGTGATCGCTGGATGAAGCGGTTCCCCGCCTTTGATCCACCCGAATACGTCAACTGGCAGCCCGACCCCGCGCTCGTCCGCGCCTACCGTCACACGATCGAGCAGCACCCCGAGCGGGCGGCCTTGGTCGCCGGGCTTTCCCGCGATGGGAAGCGCGGCCTGTACGCGGGGCTGGTGCGAACGCGGCTGCACGACGTCACGCTGAAGCGCTGGGTCCGCACCGGCGTCATCTCCAAGGCGTGGCTGGGCACCGGTGAAGAAGCGACGACGGTGGGGCCGGTGCACGCGCTGCAGCGCGACACCGACATCGTCGCCCCCATGATCCGCAATGCCGGGGCGGTGGTCGAGATGGGCATTCCGCTCGCCCAGGCGCTACGCGCCTACCTCGCGACGGCGGATTCGCCCTCGGCCGGTCGCGACCTGCACGTGGGGGACCTGCGCGCGGGCGTGCTGCAGCCGATCTCCCACGTCGGCGACGTGGTCCCCGTGATCGCCGGCGTCGCCCTCACGTTCAAGATGCGCAACGAGCCCCGCGTGGCGCTCACCTGGGTGGGCGACGGCTCCACCAAGACCGCCGCGGCGCACGAAGGAACGAACTTCGCCGCCGTGCAGCGCCTGCCCGCGATCTTCATCGTGCAGAACAACCAGGTCGCCCTGGGGACGAAACTCGAGCAACACCACCTTCCGGGAACCTTCAAGGATTGGGCGGCATCCTACGGCGTGTGGGGACTCGAGTTCGACGGCAACAACGTGCTCGATGCGTGGGCGGCGACGCGGCTCGCCGCCGAGCGCTGTCGCGCCGGTCAGGGGCCGGCGCTGCTCGTCGCCGAGACGTTCCGCATGGGGGGCCACGCGACGCACGACGAGCGGGAGGCGCGAGAGACCTTCCCGGCCAGCCTGTTCGCGGAGTGGGGGAAGCGCGACCCGATCGGCCAGTACGAGGAATACCTCAAGGAAGACGGCTGGACGGAGCAGCAGCTCGGCGCCGTAGAAGCCGAAGTGACGGTCGAGATCGAGCGCGCCGAGCAGGAGGCGGTGGGGAGCCGGGAGAACATGCCGGTGGGGGAGTCGGCGCTGCGCGGGGTGTTCGCGGGGTGAGGAACGCGGTGCTGGCCGCGATGCTGGGCGGGACGTCGCTCACCGCCCAGCAACCGGGCGTGAACGTCCTGTCCTATCGCTTCGCGATTTCCCTGCCCGATACGGGAACCGCCATCCGGGCGCGCGCGCGGATCTTCTTTCGCCGCGTGCCGGGGAGCGGCGACACGCTGCGACTCGATCTCGTCGGGTTGACGGTGGACTCCGTCTGGGGACGGTATCGCCGTCCACTGGGCTTCACCCATGCCGACGGATCCCTGAAGATCCTGCTCGGACCGGGGAGCGGCAGCGACCAGGTGACGATCGCCTACCACGGCACGCCGCAGGACGGGCTGATCGGCGCGGCGTTCGGCGACAACTGGCCCGAGCGGGCCCGGTACTGGCTGCCGACCATAGACACCCCGGGCGACAAAGCGACGGTCGAGTTCGCCGTCGATGCTCCAGCCGATCGACGCGTCGTCGCCACGGGCAGGCTGTTTCGCGTCGAGCGCGGGGTGAGGGGCCGGCGCGTGTGGACATGGTCGGAGTCGCATCCCGTTCCCACGTATGTCATGGTGATCGGCGCCGGGCGCTTCAGCGTGAGCCGCCACCGTCCCGTGATCCACGCCCGCGACACCATCCCCATCCAGGTCTGGGCGTTTCCGGACGACTCCGCCTTCGCCGACTCGGTCCCGTTTCGCCGGGCCACGGAAATCGTCGAGACGATGGAACGGCTGGTCGGTCCGTTTCCCTATGAGAAGCTGGCGCACGTCGAGTCGCCCACCCGCTACGGCGGAATGGAGAACGCGACCGCCATCTTCTATCCAGCCAAGCCATATGGCGACCGGACGATGCGGGAGGGAGTCGTGCGCCACGAAACCGCCCACCAGTGGTTGGGGGACGCGGTTACCGAAGGCGCCTGGGCGCACCTCTGGCTCTCCGAGGGGTTCGCCAGCTATTTCGACCTGGTGATTGGCGCCGCGCTGGACGGCGATTCGGTGCTCACCGCGGGAATGGCGCGAGACGCACGCTTCTACCTCGCCTCCCAGGTGGTGGACCGGCCCCTCGTCGACACCGCCGAGCACGATCCGAACAAACTCCTGAACGAAAACAGCTATCAGAAGGGTGCCTGGGTGCTGCATATGTTACGGCAATCGGTGGGCGACTCGGCGTTCTTCCGCGGGATCCGGGAATACTATCGGGTGTACCGAGACTCCACCGCCGTCTCGGCGGATTTTCAGCGCGTGATGGAGCGGGCCGCCGGCCGGGACCTCGACTGGTTCTTCCGGCAGTGGCTGTGGCAGCCCGGGCATCCCCGGCTCTCGGTGAGCTGGCGCTACGAGCCGGCCGACCGCCGGGTCCGGCTCGACGTGGAGCAGGCGCAAGCCGATACCTGGGGGACGTTCCGCCTGCCGCGACTCGAGGTGCAAGCGGTGACGGCTGGCGGTGAGAAGGTGCGACGGGTGTTCAGCATGGACGGACGCACAATGATCGCCTTCATTGAAATGGACGAGCCGCCCGCCGCGATCCAGGTCGATCCCGACGCCCGGCTGCTCGTCACGGCAACGGTGAGCCCATGAGGAGGTTGGCATGGAACGACGCATGATGCTGAGCGTGCTGCTCGTGCTCGGCTGCACCAACGGCGAATCGGTCGTAGGGCAGGCGCCCGGCATGGTGCCGCAGGCGATCGCGGGGCACACGCTGTACCTGCGGGCCGGTTTCAAGATCGGCATCTTCGCCGAGAACCTCGGCGGGGTGCGTAACATCGTGCTCGGTCCGGGAGGCGCGGTGTACGCCGCGCTGCAGGGCAGCGGGAAGGTCGTGCGGCTGGTGGACGCGAACGGCGACGGCACCGCCGAATCCATCACCGACGCCGCGACGGGTCTCAACGGCCCGTTTGGTATCGCGTTCCGCGGCGATACGATGTACGTGGGGGAAGAGACCCAGGTCACCCGCTTCGCGCCGGGCGGCGCGGGGCAGCCGGTCGTGACCGGATTGCCGAACGGCGGGCACAGCACGCGCACCGTGGTGTTCGGGCCCGACGGCCTGATGTACGTCGCGGTCGGCTCGTCGTGCAACGTCTGCGACGAGTCCGATGCGCGCCGCGCGGCGGTGACGCGTTTCAACCCGGACGGCTCGGGGGAGCATCGCTTCGCAACGGGCCTGCGCAACTCGGTGGGGCTCGCCTTCAACCCCTCGACCGGGGAGCTGTGGGCCACCAACAACGATCGCGATAACCTGGGCGACGACGTGCCGCCCGAGCACCTGAACATCCTGAAGGACGGGAAGTTCTACGGCTGGCCCCAATGCTATCTCCCGGGGCAGAAGAACCCCGAGTACCCGGCGGCGACCTGCGCCAACGTCGAGCCGCCGGCGATCACTTTCCAGGCCCACTCGGCGCCGCTGGGAATCACGTTCTATACCGACAGCAAGTTCCCCGGCTACCAGGGCGACGCCTTCCTCACGTATCACGGCTCCTGGAACCGCAGCGTGCCCACGGGAGCGAAGGTGGTGCACGTGAAGGTGCAGAATGGAAAGCCGGTCTCCATCGAGGACTTCGTGACCGGGTGGCAGGTGGGCAACGGCTCGCGCTGGGGCCGGCCGGTGGCGGTGCTGGCCCTGCCGGACGGATCGCTGCTCATCTCGGACGACACCGGTGGGCGGATCTGGCGCGTGGCCTACGGTAGCTAGCGGACGGCTCGGGAAGCGGTCGTCTACGGGCCGGGAACCACCCGGGTGGTGATATAATCGCGCGCCCAATCGAGCGTCGCGTCTCGACCCGCCAGGAAGTCCGCCACCTTTTCCGTCACCGGGACCTCCGGGGCCACGCCCACGCCCTGAATGTCCGTTCCGTCCGGAAAGGCGTCGCGCGTCACGGTGAGGCGCAGGTGCCAGTCCTTGTAGAGACGGAACTCGCCGACCTGTCCCGGGCTGCCGGCGGAGGGCCGACCCACGATCGGTCCGCGTCCGGCTTCCCGGAACGCGACGAGCATGTCCTCCGCGGTGCCGCCGGTGCGCGGCGACGCGAGGATGGCCATGGGCCCCGTGAACACGGGCAGGTCGGTTCTGGCCGGCACGGTGTCGGGCGGCGCCGAGAACCACGCCCCGGATGAATCGGGCATGTCCTGGCCGCGGTACGCGGGGCGGTATTGCGGCGTGCGCCAGCGCGACGTGACCAGCGCGCGCGCAACGAGTCGCCCCAGAATCCGATAACCGGTTTCCCGGCCGCCGCCCGTGCCTTCGTGGTCGCGGAGATCGAGGATCACGCCGCGGACGCGGGTGAAGTCGGGGAACGCCCGATCGAAGCGGCGCGCGACATCCGGGTCGGCGAAGGACGACATCCGCACCCACACTACGCCGTCCGCCAGCGTATCGATCTGGAGCGGGGGCGGCGCGAGGGGCCAGCGCTCGCTCAGCGAGACGCTGCGGGTGACGCTCGCCCCCCGCTCCTCGCCGCCGGGCAGCCGGAGCTGGAGGTGGAGCGCGGTGCCCTTCTCGCCATCGAGCATGCGGGATACCGCCAGCTCCCATCGGGCGGGGCCCGTGGCCCCGGCGATCTCCGGCAGCACGGAGTCGCGGATCCATTGCTCGGCCGGAATCCCCTGAACCGCGATGATCTCCGCATTGCGCTCCGGCCGTGCCACCCGCAGCTCGTCGTTCTCCACGTAGTCCACGAGAAACGGCCGCCGCTCGACGCCGCGGAGCACCACCGGGGGTCGGCCCCAGCGGGCGGCAACCGATGCGGGCGGGAGGATGGCGGCCTGGCCGTCCGCCAGCAGGGCCACGAAGCGGCGCAACCGGCGGAAGAACACGAGGTCACTCTGACGCTCGGACGCCATGCCGAACAGGGCGGAGAGCGCGGAGTCGCCCGACGCACGGACCCGGTCCCAGGCCGGCGCGTTGTAGCGCGCCTCCGACCACAGAGCGGCCGCTACTCTGGCCCGCTCGACGGGCCCCAGCTGTTGGGCACGCAACGGCGCGACGGCCAGGAGGGCGCACGCCAACACGAGACGTGACGGCATCGATCTCAATGTATCAGTCTCCTCCCGTCGTCTTCCGCGCCGCGATCGCCTCCCAGGCGGCGTCCTGGCACACCTGCACCCCGGCGCTCGACACCCCCCAGTCCCGGGTGAGGATCCGCTCCAGCGCCACGCGCAGCACCCCGAGCCAGGCCGCCGCCAGCACATCGACGCCGCCCGTGCGGACCGACCCATCGGCCTTGCCCTGGGCGAGGAGGCTCTCGAGGGCGCCGCGGAACTCGCGGGCCATCGCTCGCGACGGCTCGTCGAGCAGCGCCGTGTAGTCCTGGAAGAAGAACAGCCGCGTCACCGCCGGCTCGCGCACCGCGCCGTCCATGAGCAACGTCCCGAGCCGTGCGAGCTTCTCGCGGGACGGCGCTGTTGCGGCGTCCGCTTCGCGCACCAGCTTCGTGGCCCAGCGCGCCGCGCCGCGGTACAGCTCGTTCAGGAGTTGTTGCTTCCCCTTGAAGTGGCGGTAGATCGTGCCCTCGGCGATCCCGGCTTTGCGGGCGATCGCGGGCGTCGTGGTGGGGTGGTAGCCCTGCGCGGTGAACAACTCGAGTGCCGCGCGCACGAGACGCTGCCGGGTGAGGTCGGCCTGCTTCACAGGCCGGCGAATCTAATGGAACGTTTAGACTTCCGCGCGCTTCCCGCGCCCCGGCCACGCGGGTAACTTTCGGCCGCCTTTCCGGTGCCGCTCACATCCGTCGGGAGATCTTCACACTCATGCGCATGCTGGTACTCGGCGCGGGCCTGCAGGGGTCCGCCTGCGCCTTCGATCTGCTCCAGCAGGATGCCGTCCAACAGGTCACGCTGGCCGACATCCAACCCGACCGGGCCGCAGTGTTCGTCAAGCCGTTTGCCGGGAAGAAGCTGACGCTCGCGAAGCTGGACGTGCAGGATCCGGCCGCGCTCCGCGCGACGCTGGGCGGGCATACCGCCGTGATGAACGCGCTGCCGTACTACTTCAACCTCGACGTCACCCGGGCCGCCGTGGAAGTCGGGCTGCACTATGCCGACCTCGGCGGAAATACCGAGATTGTGTTCAATCAGAAGAAACTGGACGCCGAGGCCAAGGCCCGGAACGTCTCCGTGATCCCGGATTGCGGCCTCGCCCCCGGCATGGTCAACATCATCGCGGCCGAAGGCATCCGGCGCGTGGGCCAGGCGGAATCGGTGAAGATCTACGTCGGCGGGCTGCCGCAGCATCCCGAGCCGCCGCTCAACTACCAGATCGTGTACTCGCTCGAGGGTGCGCTCGACTACTACACGACCCCCTCCTGGGTGCTGCGCGACGGCAAGCCGGCGCGCGTCGATGCACTCTCCGAGATCGAGTCGCTGGGATTCCCGCCGCCGCTCGGGACGCTCGAAGCGTTTCACACCGGTGGCGGCATCTCCATCCTGCCGTGGGCGTACGAGGGGCGGGTCCGCACCATGGAGTACAAGACCCTACGCTACCCGGGGCACATGGCGATCATGCGCCCGATCCGCGAGCTCGGCCTGCTCGACCTCACGCCGATGAAGGTGAAAGGGAAGGAGATCGTGCCGCGCGACGCGTTCATCGCCGCCGTGTCGCCCAAGCTCAACAAGCCGCAGGGCCGGGACCTCGTCGCGCTGCGCGTGGATGTCCGCGGCGCCGCCGGGAAACGGGCCTCCTGGGAGCTCATCGACTACTACGACGAGGCGCGGGGCATCAGCGCCATGATGCGAACCACGGGGTACTCGCTCGCGATCACTGGCCTGATGCAGTCCGACGGGCGCATCAGCGGACGCGGCGTGCAGACCCCCGACGAAGCGGTGCCGTTTGCCGCCTATGTCGCGGAGCTCAAGAAGCGGGGCGTGGAAATCCGGGAGGTATAAGAACTCTTCACGTTCCCTTCCGCCGCCCTTTCCCCTCTGGGCGCTTACATACGTCATGGACTTCCGCGCCCTGTGGGAGCGTGCCCTCCCCTATCATCAGTTTGTCCAGGAAGCGGCCAACAACCGCGACCTCTGGACCGGGATGTACCGGATTGCCCGGATCCCGGACTGGGCCGTGGCCGAAGCGCGCTCGACCGGCACGAAACACCACATCCTGGTGATCGCCGAGGACTGGTGCGGTGACGGGACGAACACCATCCCGTATCTCGCCAAGCTCGCGGACCTGTCGCGGTCTCAGGAAGTCCGGGTGCTGCGGCGCGACGAGCACCCCACGGTGATCGATCGCTACCTCACCGATGGCGCCCGGGCGATTCCGATCGTCATCGTGCTCGACCGGGAGCTCCAGGAGTTGGGGCATTGGGGTCCGCGGCCGGAGACGCTGCAGGCATGGGTGCAGGTAGCGCGCAAGACCGCCGACAAGGCCAAGCTGTACCCGCGGATCCGCCGCTGGTACGCGACGGACAAGGGACAATCCACGATGCGGGAAGTGTTGGCGCTGTTTCAAAAGGCGCCAGCAGCCGTCAGCGGTCAGACGTCAGCGCCGGCACTCGCAGCAGGGTAATGGCTGACGTCTGACGTCAGCTTAGTAGCTCCACGTCGATCCAAAGAAGAACTGCCCGCCGTCTTCGCCGAACCCCGCGCCGGCCACCAGCACGCCGTTGCGGCCCAGGCGCAGCATCAGCTCACCGCCCCCGCTCTTGTGCAGGTCCCGGGTCGTCAGACGCCACGCGCTCCCGGACCCGAACACGCGCCCCACGTCGTAGAACCCCACGAGTTTCACTTCGAGGATCGTCGGCGCGTACAGGAGCGCGTAGCGCACTTCGAGTCCGCCCAGCAGCTTGCCGGGTCCGATGAAACGCGAGTCGTAATATCCCCGCAGCGAGCGGTACCCCCCCACGCCGACGTAGGGCCGTCCCGACGACTCGATCGCCTGCATCGCCGAAATGCTCGGCGCGCCGCTCATTCGTTCCCCCACGAAGCGCCCGGCGAGGATGAGCTTCTCGAGCGGATGGACGTACGCCTGGACGGCGAACGTCGCACGGCTGTAGTGCCGCGCCCCGGCGACCAGCGCCTCGGCGAGCACGCCGGCGTGCGGGTCGACCTCGTTGTCGCGGGAGTCGGCGACGAGGCCCGCGCGGACCGCGGCGTCGTTGAACGGCGCGCTGTCGGCCAGGCCCGCGGCGCGGTCGCGTGGAAACAAGCCGTCGCCCGGCAAGGTGCGAAACGTGGTGTGCTCGAGCGTCCCGCCCACGAGGATCCGGAGGGGACCCGCCACGCGACGCTGAATCGTGAGCCGCGCCAGCTGCGAGGTGCGGCTCACCTGGTAGAAGTACGGACTTGTCGGACTGAGACTGTCGCGGTCGTACGGCGTGGCGTTGCCGATGCCGAAGTAGCCGAGCCGGTTGGAGCGCAGGGCGTCGAGCGTCACGCCCACGCGCCAGTTCGTCCACAACGCCGGCGCCTGGGCGTCGATTTCGGCCAGGTAGCTTCCCTGGGTGCTTGCGCCTGCCGTTACCGTCAGCGCGGCGCGATTCGGCTCGGGGCGCTCGCGGTATCCGATCGGACTGTACACCCGCGCGTAGCCGGCGAGCCACCAGCCGTCGATGCTGCTGTAGTAGCCATAGGGCGTGTAAGTGAAGTCCCAGTACGGCGGCGCCGCCTGGGGCGTCTGTGCCCTGAGACGGGCCGCGCCCGTCGCGGCCAGCAGCAGCATCAGCACGGGGCGACGCACGCTCAGCCCGGCGGTGATCCGTCGTAGAGATGGGCCGTGTCCACGAACCTTGCTTGCGTACCGTCGTGCACGGCGAAGCGGCTGGGGTACAGGGAGGCCGATCCGAACTCGCCGCGTTTGTTTACCGCGTAGAAGTTGAGCTGGTAGCGCGGCTTGCCATCCGGCGTCAGGAGGCGGAGCTCGGTGGACCGGACCGCGCGCCGCAGGCTTTCGAGACAGGCGTCGGTGGGTTTCATGCCGCGCCGCATCTGGTCGACCGTGAGGAAACCGCCGCACACCATGATGTTCAGCTCGCCCAGGCCGGTGGAGCCCGCGGCGCCGATCTCGTTGTCGCAGTACTGGCCCGCGCCGACGATCGCGCTGTCGCCCACCCGACCGGGGATCTTCCAGGCGAGCCCGGCCGTCGTAGTCACCGACGCGATATCGCCCGCCGGCGTCACGGCGCCGCAATTGATCGTGCCGGTCGGCGGATGCACGACCATCGGCGTGTTGCCCCCGCCGGGCACGTCGCGCCAGTTGTCGTTCGGGCTGAGGTTGGCGCGCCACTCGAGCCACGCCTGCCGGGAGGCCTCGGTGAGCAGGTCTTCTTCCTTGAAGCCGTAGGAGAGCGCGAACCGCTTGGCGCCCTCACCCACGAGGAAGATGTGGTTCGTGTACTTCAAGACGAGCTTCGCGACCTCGGACGCCGTCTTGATGTTCTCGAGCGCGCCCACCGCGCCCGCCCGCTTGGTCGGGCCGTGCATGCAGGACGCGTCGAGCTGCACCACGCCCTCGGCGTTCGGCAACCCGCCGTAGCCCACCGATTGATCGGTCGGATCGAGCTCCTGGATCTTCACGCCTTCGACCGCCGCATCGAGCGGGTCGGCGCCCTGCGCGATCAGCTCGTACGCCTTCTGGACCGGCCGCAGGCTATTGGCCGAGGAGATCACGACGGGCTGCGCGACCCAGGCGCGCTGTGGCGGCAACGGCCGGGGCGGCCGCAGCGGATGGGGAATCCCCAGGGCGCCGGCGGCGGTGAGCCCGCCCGCCGTGGACGCGAGGAACTCCCGGCGCGAAACGTCGTGGATCACGGGCGAGTTTTAGCCCCGGGCCTTCGCGCTGTCAACTTGTGGAAGCCCCGGGCGGGTTCTACGTTCCGGCCGTGTTCGACGATGATTCCCCGAGCCCGCGAGCCGTCGTCGGCCGCATCCTCGGCCTGGCTACCGCCGGCGCCGTGCTGCTGCTGCTGATCCTGTTCCTCGACACCGGTCACCTCGACGGGCGCGTCGTCGCCTTGATCGGGATTCTGTGGGGCACCTGGGGCTTTCTCGGCGGGCTATTCAGCAACCTGTTCGAGCCGGCCGGTCGGTTCCTGGCGAACCAGCTCACCGGCAACGTGGCGTTGCCGGGCCCCACCGAAACCCTCCCCGAGGAGACGGCCCGCTTTGAGCGCATGCTCGCGCAGGGCCTCGAGCGGCATCGCGAGATCCTCGTGGGGATCCGCCTCGCCGAGATCTATCGCCTCAACCAGCACGACCCCGCCAAGTCCGCCGCGCTGCTGACCCGGCTCCGCGCCAAGTACCCCGACGCCCCCGAGCTCGAGCGTGCCGGCGCCGGTTGACGTCTCGCTCGTCATCCCGGTGTACGACGAGCGCGACAATCTCGAGCCGCTGGTGACGGAGATCGCGGCCGCGCTCGCCGACCACCGCTACGAGATCGTGGCGGTGGACGACGGCTCGACCGACGGGTCGCTGGCGACGCTCAAGGCCCTGAAGCGCACCCACCCCGAGCTGCACATCGTCTCGTTCGCGGCCAACGCCGGGCAGACCGCGGCGTTCGCGGCCGGATTCCGCGCGGCACGGGGCGCGGTGATCGTGACCATGGACGCCGACGGCCAGAACGATCCTGCCGACGTTCCCGCGCTGCTCGAGGCGCTCGAGCACAGCTCCGCCGCCGCCGTCGCGGGGTACCGGTTGCGGCGGCACGACTCGGCGTGGAAACGGGTGCAGAGCCGCATCGCCAATGCCGTGCGCAACCGGCTGAACCACGAGACGATCCGCGACACCGGCTGCTCCCTCAAAGCGTTCCGTGCCGAAGCGCTGCGCGACCTTCCGCTGTTCAGCGGGATGCACCGCTTTCTGCCGACCCTCGTGAAGCTGAACGGGGGCGCGGTGACGGAGGTGGCCGTGCGGCACCGGCCCCGCCGCAGCGGCCGCACCAAATACGGGATGTGGAACCGGGTGTTCCGCTCCCTCGCCGACGCGCTCGCCGTGCGCTGGATGCAGCGCCGCCGGCTGACCTATCGTGTCTCCGAAGAGCTCCCCTAAGCCAGGATGGCCGCCGCCATGGCCCCCCCGTCCACTCCCCGCAAGCCCCGTCTCGACCCGGCGATTTTCAATCTCCCGGTGGCCCGGATGCGCGAAGGGTACTACTCGGACAAGTACTTCGTCCGGGCGCGTGACGTGCTCATCGCGGACCGGCACCGGCCGAGCGTCACCATGCAGGTGTTCGGCAAGACGCACGCCTACCTGGGCGGCGCCGACGAGGCCATCGCGATCCTCAAGCTGTGCGCTCAATCGTGGGAGGAGCTCGAGGTGTCGGCGTTGTACGACGGGGATGAGGTCGCGCCCTGGGAAACGGTCCTGCTGATCGAAGGGCCCTACGACGCCTTCGCCAACCTCGAAACCCTCTATCTCGGCGTGCTCGCCCGGCGCACCAAGGTCGGCACGAATACCCGGCGGGTGGTGGAGGCCGCGCGACCCAAGCAAGTCATGTTCTTTCCGGCGCGTCACGACCACTGGCTGGTGCAGACCGGCGACGGGTACGCCGCGCATATCGCCGGCGCCATCGGCGTCTCCACCGATGCCCAGGCCTCGTGGTGGGGCTCCGAGGGGGTCGGCACCGTCCCGCACGCCCTCATCGCCGCCTACGGCGGCGATACCGTGCAGGCGTCCGTCAAATTCGCCCAGCACATGGACGGGGACACACGGCTCATCACGCTCGTGGACTTCGAGAACGACTGCGTCGGCACGTCGCTCCAGGTGGCCCGTGCGCTGGGCGAGCGCCTGTACGGCGTGCGCCTCGATACCTCCGAGACGCTGGTCGACAAAACGATCGTGCCCGAGATGGGCACCTTCCGGCCCACCGGTGTGAACCCCCAGCTCGTCTGGAAGGTGCGCCGCGCGCTGGACCGGGAGGGATTCACGCGGGTGAAGATCGTCGTCTCCGGCGGATTCACCGTGGAGAAGATCCGCGCGTTCGAAGAAGAAGGAGTGCCTGTGGACATGTACGGCGTCGGCTCGAGCCTCTTCCAGGGACGCTACGACTTCACGGCGGACATCGTGCGCGTGGAAGGGAAGCCGTGCGCCAAGGTCGGTCGGAGCTATCGGCCCAACCCCCGGCTACAGCGAGTCACCTAGGTCGCAACGATGCAGCCGGCCACCCACAAGAAGATCGTCTTCGGCGCGATCGGTTGTAGCGGCGCGCTCGGGGTATTGATGGTGGCCTCGATGCTCATGGTGAAGCACACCGGCGTCGCCCCACCTCCTGAAGAGCTGCCCCTGTCTCCGGTCACGGCCGCCGCCGCCCTCGACTCCCTCGCGACATACGACATCCAGGCGCTCTTCGCCCCGCCGGATGCTCCGTTCGTGCTCGTCCCCTCCAGCGACCGGATGATCGCTCGTTGGCGTTCCGATCGCAGTCGCTTCGCGATCCAGTTCCTCGATACCGCTCCCCCCGATTCCTGGCAGGCCCGGAGCTGGCGCGAGGCGGGGGCCGCGGTGGTCATCGAATCACTGCCGGCAGGGGCGCCGTACCCGGATTCCGAGCCCATCGGCCGCGCCATCCTCGCCGCGGCCCGTGTCCAGCTGGAATCCGGCGACCCGGCGCGCGCGCGGGACGCGGTGGCCCTGGCCCTCCAGCGCGCGCGCCACTTCGAGGAGCGGCCGGACGTCCTGATGGTGGTCGCCGGGCTCCACCTGGAGCGCGACGCCCTGGAGATGCTCGCCCGCGATTCGCTGCTCGCGGGCGGCGCCGCCGCGCGGGCCCTGGCGAAGGCGTCGCTCCTGGCCATGGACCGGCGGCTGGGCGAGGTGCGGTCCGTGCGCGCGCTGATCGCCGCGGCCGGTGTCTCGGCGGCCTCCGTCCCGACGCTGGCGGCATGGGCGCGGGACTCCTCCATGCCGCTCGCGATCCGTGATGAGATGATCCGGGCGATCGGCTTCGGATGGGTGCTCGACCCGCCGGAGGTGACCTATGGTCTCGACACGGCCCGCGCCGCTTCCATCCGGACCCTCGCCGCCGTCGCGTGGCCGCCGGCGTTGGCGCAGACGCTGCAGGAGGCGACGTTGGGGCGTCCGAACATGGTGACACGCCTCAGGATCTCCATCTCCTATCGCACCAAGCGCATGCTGGATTTGTGAAGCGCCGCGTCATGGTGTTCCGGTTGACACATGCCGCATCCCCCCAAGAGATTCCCGTGCCGCCTTTTTCTCTCCGAGGAGCTGCATGGCGCGGGTCATCTTCTGGGACGTCGACACCCAACACGACTTCATGAAGGCGGACGGCAAGCTGTACGTGCCCGACGCCGAGCACATCATTCCGAATCTCAAGCGGCTCACCGACTACGCGCACGGCCACGGTATTCGCATCGTGGCGAGCGCCGACGACCACGTGGCCGGGCACCGCGAGCTGTCGGATGCGCCGAACTTCAAGGAGACTTTTCCGCTGCATTGCATGCACGGGACCCCGGGGCAGAAAAAGATCCCCGAAACCGCGCTGCGCGATGCCCTGGTGATCGAGCCCGACGCGCAACCCCCGAAGGCCCTGGCCGACCGGGTGCGCGGCCATGCGGGCGACATCCTGTTCCACAAACACTGGTTCGACGTGTTCACCAACCCGAACGTGCTGCCCGTGGTCGACGCTTTGGCTCCGGAGGACGTCGTCCTCTACGGGGTCGCGCTCGACGTGTGCGACCGCTATGCCATCGAAGGATTCCTCGAGCACCGCCCCAACATCCGCCTCTTCGCCGTCACCGATGCGATGAAGCCGATCGACCGCGACGTGGGGGAGCAGATGTTGAAAGAGTGGGGGGACGAGGGCGTGCGCCTCGTGAAGACGAGCGAGGTCGTGTTCGGCGGCCTGGTCGACCAGCTCGCGCAGGCGGGCGCATGAGCGCCGCATTCGGGAAGTTCTTCCTCCCGGGTCCCACCGACGTCCACCCCGACGTCCTCGCCGCCCAGCTGCGGCCCATGATCGGGCACCGGTCCGGCGCGATGGAGCAGCTGCTGCAGAAGATGGCGCCTCAGCTGCAGGCGCTCGCCCGCACCGCTCGCACCGTGCTGATCGGCTCCAATTCGGCCACCGGCTTCATGGAAATGGCGGTGCGCAACGGGGTGCGCCAGCGCGCGCTCTCGATTGTGAACGGGGCGTTCAGCGAGCGGTTCGCCCAGCTGGTGACCGCCTGCGGGAAGGAATGTGTGCGCCTCGACGTGCCGCTGGGCGAGGCGATCGAGCCCGATCAGCTGCGTGACGCCCTCAAGCGCACGCCGGTGGATGCCGTCACGCTGGCGCACTCGGAGACGTCCACGGGCGTCCTGCAGGACGTGGCCGCGCTCGCCCGGGTGGCCCGCGAATTCGACGATGTGCTGTTTCTAGTGGATGCCGTCACGTCGATGGCCGGCAGTCCGGTCGAGTCCGACGCCTGGGGCTTCGACTACACCTTCACCGGCTCGCAAAAGGCCCTCGCGCTGCCGCCCGGCCTGGCGCTGTGCGTCGCCTCGCAGCGCATGCTGGAGCGCTCCAGGACGCTGCCGGACCGCGGACTCTATTTCGACCTGCCGAGCTTCGATCAGGCGATGTCGAAGTTCCAGCCCACCAATACACCCGCGCTGTCGCTCTTTTTCGCGCTCGACCGCCAGCTCGACCGCATCGCCGCCGAGGGCGAGATCGAAGCCCGCTGGAAGCGCCACGAGGCGATGCGCCAGACTGTGGAACGCTGGGCGCAGGCCGAGGGCATCGCGTATCTGCCGCGCGAGGGCCGGCGCAGCTGGACGGTGAGCTGCCTCAAGCTCCCCGCGGGCAAGAGCGCCAAGGACGTCGTCGGCAAGCTCAAGGCGCAGGGGTGGACGATCGGGTCGGGCTACGGGGCGCTCAAGGACTCGACCATCCGGATCGGGCACATGGGGGACCACTCGGTCGCGGCGGTCCAGGAGCTGTTGCCGCTCGTCAAGCAGGCGCTGGCGTGACGCTCCGGGTGGTGGTCGCCGACAAGATGGCCCCCGTGGGCCTCGAGCTCCTGGCCCGCACCCCCGGTCTCGAGGTCGCCAACTGCGCGGGAAAGCCGCGCGAGGAGCTGGAGCGCGCGCTGCAAGGGGGCCACGCGCTGATCGTGCGCAGCGAAACCCGCGTGACCGCCGACCTCCTGAACCACGCGCCGCAGCTCCGCGTCATCGCCCGCGCGGGAATCGGCGTGGATACGATCGACGTCACGGCGGCGACGCGGCGCGGCATCGCGGTGATGAACGCCCCCGGCGCCAACACCGTGAGCGCGGCCGAGCACGCGATGGCGCTGCTGCTGGCCCTGGTGCGCCACATCCCGTGGGCCGCCGAGTCGATGCGGCGCGGCGAGTGGGACCGCAAGAAGTACGAGGGCACCGAGCTGCGGGGCAAGACAATCGGGATCGTGGGCCTCGGGCGGATCGGCGGGCACGTGGCGGGCATCGCTCGGGCGTTCGGGATGACAGTGGTCGGGCACGATCCGTTTCTGCCGCCCGAGCGGGCGGCCGAGCTGCAGGTGAAGATTCTGCCGCTGGACCAGCTGCTCGCCACCGCCGACGTGGTGACGCTGCACGTCGCCTTGAGCGACCAGACGCGCCACCTGATCAACGCCGAGCGCTTCGCGCAGATGAAGAAGAGCGCGGTGCTC
Organism: Gemmatimonadota bacterium; assembly: GCA_041498155.1. GTDB lineage: Bacteria > Gemmatimonadota > Gemmatimonadetes > Gemmatimonadales > GWC2-71-9 > DASTHG01. The sequence goes on from JBGQHV010000002.1 coordinate 38,681, forward strand.
ATCAACACCGCGCGCGGGGAGCTGGTGGACGAGGCGGCACTCGTGGCCGCCGTGACCGCCCAGCAGATCCACGGCGCCGCGGTGGACGTCTTCGCCCAGGAGCCGCTGCCCGCCGACTCGCCGTTGCGCAAGCTGGACCGCGTGATTCTCACCCCACACCTCGCCGCATCCACGGCGGAGGCGCAGGATCGCGTGTCGCAGGAGATCTGCGTGGCGGTGCGCGACGCACTGCTGGCGGGGGATCTCTCGACGGCCGTCAATGTCCCCGGCATCGGCGGCGATGTGCTGCGCCGCGCCGCGCCCCTCCTGGTCCTGGCCCGGCGTCTGGGCCGGCTCGCGGCGGGCCTCGCCCCGGGCGACGTCACCGGTGTCGAGGTGACCTACGGCGGCCGCGACGAGGAGGCGGCGCGGCCGGTGCTCGTCGCCGCCCTCGAGGGTCTCCTCGCCGGTCTGGGACTCGGGCCGGTGAGTCTCGTCAACGCCCCGGTGCTGGCCGAGGAGCGCGGCATCCGCCTCTCGCGGCGCAGCGGCGCGCCCGAGCCCGGGTTCGAGACGTCGATCGGGGTTGCGGTGGAATCGAGCCGGGGGCGCGCGCGCGTGGCCGGCGCCCTGGTGGGGAACAGTCACGGCCGGGTCATCCGCATCGACGAGTACCACGTCGACGTGGCGCCGGAGGGCTGGCTGCTCGTGGTGAAGAACCGCGACGTGCCCGGCGTGATCGGGCGCGTGGGGACGATCCTCGGGGAATCGGGCGTGAACGTGGCCAGCTGGCACCAGGCCCGCGACGCGCGCGAAGGCGAGGCCCTCGCCGCGATCACCGTGGATCAGCCGCCGACCGACGCCGTGCGCCAGCGGCTCACGCAGCTCCCCGACATCCTCGAGCTCCGGGTCGCCCACTTCGGCGACTAGGGGAGTGTGGCGAGGTCGGTGGAGGGTGGTAACCTTCACCACCCTCCACATCCTCCCCGCTAGTTCAAGCGGTGCAGCTCCACGCGGCGGTTCTTGGAGCGTCCCACTGCCGTCGCGTTCGTGTCCACCGGATCATCCGCGCCATAGCCACGCGCCACGACCTGCTCCGGCGGCACGCCCCGCTCGATCAGGTACCCGCGGACCGCGTCGGCCCGCGCCTGCGACAGTCGCAGGTTCGCGCCCGACGTGCCGCGGTTGTCGGTGTAGCCGGCCACTTCCACACGCTGGCCGGGATGCGCCTTGAGGCTCACCACCAGGCGATCCAGCGCGCCGCGCGCCTGCGCGGTGAGCGCGGTGCGGCCCGTTTCGAAGCTCACGCCCTCCAGCACCAGCGTCCGCTCCGCACCGGCGAACAGTGCCGGACAGCCGATCGAATCCACCCGCTCGCCGCCGGGGGTCCCGGGGCACTTGTCGTTCGGATCCAGCACGCCGTCGGCGTCCGAGTCCTTGGGTGGCGGGCATCCCGTGGCGTCGACGATCGCGCCCTGGGTGGTGCCGGGGCACTTGTCCACGGAGTCGATGATGCCGTCGCCGTCGGAGTCCCGTGGGCATCCGGCCGCATCCACGGCCTCGCCCGGGGCGGTATTGGGACAGCGATCGAGCGAATCGATCACGAGATCGCCATCGGCATCCTTGGGCAGCGAGCACCCGCGGGTGTCCACCGCGTCGCCCCCCGGGGTCCCGGGACAGGCGTCGAGTCGATCGAGGATGCCGTCCTTGTCCGAGTCCTTGGGCAGGGCGCAGCCGCGGTCGTCCACCGGCTCCCGCGGTGGCGTCGCGGGACACGAGTCCAACCGGTCCACGATCCCGTCGCCATCGGAGTCCTTCGGGTGCGAGCGGCCCAGCACCGCGGCGAGCCCGGCCTGGACGGTGAAGTTCCAGTTATTCGGGACCCCGGCGCTCTGATTCCGGGGTGATGGGATGAAATCCTCCACGGCTTCGATCCGCAGACCCAAGGACGGTCCCATCCCGAAGCGCAACCCGAACAGGCCGCTGACCCCGTCGTCCGAGACGTTGGCGGTCTTGCCGTAGACGTTGTGCACGTACCCACCGCCCAGCAGCACGGAAACCGGCCCGGCGATCGGCCGGGCGTACACGAGACGGGCGTGCAGGGGAATCAGCGTGCTGTTCGGGGTCAGGGGTCCGGTGGTGGTCAGATACCCGCCCGTCCCTTCGATCGCGAGCCCCGGAGCGACGAACACGCCGAGCCACCCGCCGCCTCCGAATGCGTTGTCCAGCCCGAGCGAGCGGTCGAACCGCGTGTAGCGTCCGAACCCGCCGATCTCGAGCGCGCCTGCGTCCTGGGCCGCGAGTCCCGCGGATGCGAGCGCGGCCAGTATGGCGACTGCCGCCGGAATGCGAGAGCGCATGGCGGCCTCCTTTCCGAAGTGGAGTGAACGACTGGCGGGTGTACCCCAGATGCGTTCGGAGGAGTCGCGCTCGACAGGCGGGCCGACGACGCGTGATGTGGGTCACGAACAGCGCGGTTATCGAGGATGGTGGAGGATTTCCACCATCCTCGACCAACCTCCCGCTAGTTGAGGCGGTGCAGCTCCACGCGCCGGTTGCGTGCGCGACCGGCCGCGGTGACGTTGGAGGCGATCGGGTTCGCGGATCCGAAGCCCCGCGCCGTCAGCTGGACCGGATCGACCCCCTGCCGGATCAGATACGCGCGGACCGCGTCGGCGCGCGTCTGGGACAGCCGCCGGTTCGCGGCCAGGCCGCCGCGACTGTCGGTGTAGCCGGCGATCTCCACGCGCAGGTCGGGGTGGCCGCGCAGGCTCGTGGCGACCCGATCGAGCGTGTTGTGCGATTGGTCGGTGAGGTTGGTGCTTCCTGTTTCGAAATTCACGCCTTCGAGCACCAGGGACCGCTGCACGCCGGTGAACAGCACCGGACAGCCGAGCGCGTCCACGCGTTGCCCCGGCGGGGTCCCGGGACACCTGTCGGCGGGATCCAGCACACCGTCTTTGTCGGCGTCTTTCGGGATCGTGCACCCCACCGCGTCCACCTGCTCTCCCGCCGGTGTGTTGGGGCACTTGTCGGTCGCGTCGAGAACGCCGTCATGGTCTCCATCCAGCGGGCAACCGGCGGCGTCCACCCGCTCGCCGGCCGGCGTCGCCGGGCAGCGGTCGTTCGTATCCACGACGCCATCGCCGTCGGCATCCTTGGGGAGGCTGCACCCGTTGGCGTCCACCTGGTCGCCGGTCGGTGTGTTGGGGCAGCGGTCGCCCGCATCGGCGATGCCGTCCGCGTCCGCATCCTTGGGGAGCGTGCATCCCCGGCCGTCCACGGCGTCGCCCCGGGGAGTGCTGGGGCAGGCGTCGGCACCGTCCACCACGCCGTCGTGGTCGCTGTCCTTGGGCGTCGCGGCGCCCCCGCCGGTTTGAAATCCCAGTCCCGCCTGCAGCGAAAAGTCCCAGTTGTCCTGGACGCCCGCACCGCCGTTGAGCGGCGAGGGGAAATAGTCGGCCACGGCTTCCACCCGCCCCGCGACCTGCCGGCCCAGCATGAAGCGCACGCCGAACAGGCCGTTCGCCCCGTCCTCCCACGCACTGAAACTCTTGCGGTACTGCTGGTGCACGTACCCTACGCCGAACAGGACGGCGGACCGGGCCGCGACGGGCCTCGCATACAGCAGCCGGGCGTGGATCGGGACGACGGTGACGCTCCCCGACGCGGCGGACCTGGTGGAGAGCACGGCCGCCGAGCCCTCGAGCGCCAGGCCGCGGGCGAAGAACACGTCGAGTTGGCCGCCGATGCCCAGCGCGTCGTCGAAAACGAGCGAGGGATCGAAGTGGGTGAACCGCACAAACGCGCCCAGCGCGATGGTGCCCGGGCGCTGCGCGACGACCGGAGACGAGGCGAGGGTCGCCAGGGCGATGACGGCCGCCGGAATGGGCACCCGCATGCGGACTCCTTTCGCCGGTGTCAGGTGGCGCCTTCCGGTGTGAGCTCCGGTCCGGCGAACGGCTCGGGCGGGGTGGGCGGCAGCGGGGTGACCGGCGGCTCGGTCACGGGTTCCGCCACGATGCGGAACGTCTTCACCGCTCCCTGCAGCCGGTCGGCCGCCTCGGCCAGCTGATTGGCGGAGGAGGCGATCTCCTGCGTGGACGCCGATTGCTGTTCGCTCGAGGCGGCGATCTCCTGCGCCGACGCGAGCAGCCCATCGGTTCCCATCGCCACCGCCGTGAGCCGGGCGGCGATCTCGTCCACCAGGCGGCGCACCTCGACCGCCGAAGTCGCGATCTCCTGGCTCCAGGCGTCGTTCGCCTCCGCCTCGCCGCTCACCGTCGCGAGGCCCTGGGCCGCGGTCTGGGCGGCCTCGCGCACCACGACCCCGGTCTTGGCCAGTCGCTGCAGCCGGTCGCGCGTCTCCTGCGCGCGGGTGAGTACGCTGCGCACCGTGTCGGCGGTCTCCGTCGCCGCCGCGGCGGCGAGCGAGGCCAGTTTGCGCACCTCGTCTGCCACGACGGCGAACCCGCGGCCCTGCGGACCGGCGCGCGCGGCCTCGATGGCGGCGTTGAGCGCCAGCATGTTGGTCTGCGTCGCCACCGCCTTCGCCTGGCCCACGAACTTCTGGATCTGCGCCGACGAGGCCGCGAGGGCGTCGGCCTCCTCCGCGCCACGCTCCACGTCCTCGGCGAGCTGGGTGAGCTGGGTGATGCTCTGGTCCAGCAGCTCCCGGTGGTGGCGGGCCAACGCGGCGAGCTCGGCGTTGCGGCGCACCGAGTCCTCCGCGCCTCCGGCCAGGGCGGTGGCGATCTGGAGAATCCGCCCGGCATCGTCTGCGGCGGCCCGCACCAGCTGGGCCTGCTCGGCCGCACGCTTCGTGAGATCCTGCGTGGTGGAGGTCATTTCCTCGGTCGACGCGCTCATCTGCTGCGTCGCCGCCGAGATCTCGGCCGCCATCGCGGCCGACTCGTCGGCCGCCGAGCGGATCGCTCCGACCAGCCGGCGCAGCGCCGCCACCATCGCGTGGACTGACGTGAGAAGGCTGCGTGCCTCCACGGACTCACCAGTATCGGCGATCAGGTCCACAGTCAGGTCTCCGGCGGCGACCCGGCTGGTAACCGCCGCGGCCGCGCGCACCGGCTCAGTGACCTGGCGGTCCATCCAGCGTACCAGCATGAGCAACAGACCGATTGTGAGGACCAGGAGTCCCGCGGCGCCTCCCCAGATCGCCCGCTCGGTGCGCCGGGCGGTCGCGTACGCCAGCGCGGTCGGACGCCGGTACAGGGCGCGCCAGCGCCCCCCATTGGCCGGGACCGAAACCAGGATCTCCTCACCGCGGGACCCGTTCACGATCGTGGCCACTCCGCTGTCGACGGCCGGGCGCTGGTTCTCCGGAAGCCGCTCGAGCGTCGCGGAGGCCAGCAGGAGACCCTGGGAGTCCACCAGCTGCAAGGTCGCGCTGTCTCCCGCGCTGGCCGTCGCGAGCAGCCCGCGCAGGGTATCGAGCCCGAACGCCGCTTTGAGCACGCCCACCGGGCGGGCGCTCGTACCGGAGCGGATCGCGATGTCGAACTCCATCGCGGGCGCCCGGGCGGACGAATCATAGTGGACGCCGCTCTCGAACGCGCCCTCCCGCATCGCCACCTGCCACCACTCCTCGTCCTGTTGCGCCAGGTCGGACGGCCGGTCGGAGCCGAGTACCGCGTACCCGTGCGCTTCGGTGAAAAACACCTCGACCAGCTCGGAGCGGTCCGGGAATCCGCGGAGAAACGCCTGTAGCTCCGGGTCGCCGCCCAGCTGGCGCGTCCCGGCGTACTGACGCTCGGCGTCGGCGATCGACAGCCGATCCAGCCGGCGCGCCGTCACCTGCTGCGTCGCACTGCGGGCGGCGTTGATGATCGGAGGCAGGCTGGCGAGCAGCTCGGCCTGGTGGCGGAGTTCGTGGAGGTATCCGTCGGTGAGCGCGGCGGCGGTCCGAGCCGTCTCCACGCCATGACGATTCGCTACGTCTTCGAGGGTCTGCCGGGCGCTGCGACCCAAAAACAGGCCGAGCACGATGGTCAGTGCGGCCGCGATGACCACCCCGAGGAGGAGGAACGACCGACTGAGGTAGTGCGAACGCGTCGCCATGGCGGGTCGAATCGCTAAGGTATGACGCGTGACACGAGCGGGCAAGCCTGTGTAGCTTCCCGCGATATGCACGATGTCCCGACGTACGATCCGGCCGCGGTGGAGGAGACCTGGCAGGCTCGCTGGGTCGAGCGCCACACCAACGAGCCCGACCTCGACCGGCCGGCGCGGCCGTTTTTCAATCTCATGATGTTCCCCTACCCGTCGGCCGAGGGCCTGCACGTGGGGAACATGTTCGCGTTCACCGGCGCCGACATCTTCGGGCGCTTCCAGCGGCTCCAGGGCCACGACGTGTTCGAGCCGATGGGCTTCGACGCGTTCGGCATCCACTCGGAGAACTACGCCCTCTCGGTCGGGACGCATCCCGGCAAGCTGATCCCGCGCAACATCGACACGTTCCGGCGCCAGCTGCGCCGCTTCGGCGGCATGTTCGACTGGCGGCACGAGCTGTCCACCACCGATCCCGCGTACTACAAGTGGACGCAGTGGCTCTTCCTGCAGCTCTTCAACGCGAAGCTCGCCTACAAGAAGCGCGCGGCGGTCAACTGGTGCCCCAAGGACAAGACCGTGCTCGCCAACGAGCAGGTGATCAACGGCCGCTGCGAGCGCTGCGACACGCCGGTGGAGCAACGCTCTCTCGATCAGTGGTTCTTCAAGATCACCGAGTACGCCGAGCGTCTGCTCCGCAATCTCGACACCCTCGATTGGTCCGATTCCACGCTCGCACTACAGCGCAACTGGATCGGGAAGAGCGAAGGGGCGGAGCTCGTGTTCCGGACGCCGGCGGGCCAGGCGATCACGGTATTCACCACCCGGCCCGATACCGTGTTCGGCGCTACGTACCTCGTCCTCGCGCCGGAGCACCCGCTGGTAGAGGCCCTCACGGCGGCCGAGCAGCGCGCCGATGTGCGCGCCTACCAGCGCCAGGTGCAGTCCAAGGACGTCGTGTCGCGCCGCGTCGGCGACCGGGAGAAGACCGGGGTGTTTCTCGGCTCCTACGCCCGCAATCCTGCCACCGGCGACGCGGTGCCGATCTGGATCGGCGACTACGTGCTGATGGAATACGGCACCGGCGCGATCATGGCGGTGCCGGCGCATGACGATCGCGACCACGAGTTCGCCACGCAGTTCAAGCTCCCGATCCGCCAGGTCGTGCGCGTCGAAGGGGAAACGCTTCCGTTTGTGTCCGAGGACGGATTGCTGATGAATTCGGGGCGATTCGACGGGCGGCCCTGCCGGGACGGCGGCAGGGAGATCGTGGCGTGGCTCGCCGCACAGCAGGTCGCGACGCCGCGGGTGCAGTATCGGCTGCACGACTGGTGCATCTCGCGCCAGCGCTACTGGGGGCCGCCGATTCCGATCATCTATTGCGATCGCTGCGGGCCGGTCGGCGTGCCCGAGCGCGATCTCCCGGTGCTGTTGCCCCCGTTCGAGGATTTCCGCCCCGACGACAGCGGCGTGTCGCCGCTCGCGCGCCACACCGAGTGGTACAACGTGCCCTGCCCGCAGTGCAGCGCGCCGGGCCGGCGCGAGACCGACGTGTCCGATACGTTTCTCGACTCGTCGTGGTACTACCTGCGCTATCCGTCGACGGAGTTCGACGATCGGCCGTTCGACCCCGATCGCACTCGCACCTGGCTGCCGGTGACGACCTACATCGGCGGCAACGAGCACGCCGTGCTGCATCTGCTCTACTCGCGCTTCATCACCATGGTGCTGAAGGACCAGGGGCGGGTGTCGTTCGAGGAGCCGTTCCCCAAACTCCGGGCGCACGGCCTCATCGTGAAGGACGGCGCGAAGATGTCGAAGTCACGCGGCAACGTCGTGATCCCCGATGCCTACATCAAGCAATGGGGCGCCGACACGTTCCGCATGTACCTGATGTTCCTGGGGCCGTTCCAGGAAGGCGGGGATTTCCGGGATGAGGGCATCACCGGCGTCCGCCGCTTTCTGGAAAAAGTATGGGCCCTCGCCCACGAGGCCGTCCGGACCGCTGACGGACGCCTGCCGGAAGCGGTCGAGCGCAAGCTGCACCAGACGATCCGCAAGGTGACCACGGATACGGCGACGCTCGGCTACAACACGGCGATCGCCGCCATGATGGAGTACGTGAACGTCATCCGGGAGCACGGGGCGGGGAGCCGGGGAGCGATGCGACCCCTCATTCTCATGCTCGCCCCCTACGCGCCGCACCTCGCCGAGGAGCTCTGGGTCTTGCTCGGCGGCACCGGCCGGTCGGTGTTCGACGAGCGCTGGCCTTCGTATGACGAGCGGCTGGCTGAGGCAGGGGATGTGGAAATTGCGGTACAGGTGAACGGCAAGCTGCGCGCCCGCCTCGCGCTTCCCCGCGGCGCCTCGCAGGACGACGTGGTCGCACGGGCGCTCGCCGAGGAGGGGGTGAAGAAGTTCGTGGACGGGAATCCGGTGAAGAAGGTCGTCTACGTGCAGGATCGGCTGGTGAACCTAGTCGTGTGAACGATCAGAGCAGCTTCGCCACCAGGCCCCCGACGAAGTACCCGACCGCCGCTACGCCCAGTCCCACCACAAACATGTCGATGCCGCTCCGGAACACCCCCCGGCCGGTGAAAAAGCTGCGGGCGCCGCCCACCGCGAAGTGCGAGGCCATCGCCACCCCGAACGCCGTCCATGCCGCCGCCCGCCCCGAGAGCACGAGGAACGGGGCCACCGGGATGAACGCGCCGACGGCCGTGGCGACGCCGGTCACCCAGCCCTCCCGCAGCGGGGTGCTGCGCGCCTCGCCGATCTTCAGCTCTTCACGCACGCTCTCCTCCAGCGCGCGGGCCGGATCGCGCATCACCTGGGCCGCCATTTGCCGCGCCCGGTCTTCCTCGATCCCCTTGGCCTCGTAGACCAACGCCAGCTCCTCGGCTTCGACCTCGGGCATCAGCCGGATCTCTTCCTTTTCCATGGCGATTTCGTGGGCGTATACCTCTTGCTCGCTCTTCGCCGCGAGGTAGCCGGACGATCCCATAGAGAGCGCGTCGGCGATCATCCCCGCGACTCCGGAGATCAACACGACGTGCGGCGCGGCGGCGGCGCCGATCATACCCGCGACCAGGCCAAAATTGGCGGTGAGGCCGTCGTTGAATCCGTAGACCACATTGCGCAGGAACCCACCCGATCCGGTCTGATGCCACGGCTCGGCGCTGCCGCCGCCGTCGACGAGGCCGGCGAGCGTCCCCGCGTGCTCCGCCGATTCCTTGGCGAGGGTCAACGACACCGCGCGGGCGGCTTCACCCGAGGAGTCCCGGTGCAGGTCGATGTAGCCCTTCACCTCGCGCCCTTCTTCCCGCAGCAACAGCGGCAGCAGGTAGCCCGGCCCGAAGCGCCGCCCGAGCCAGGCCATCACCCGGGCGTTCAGCGACGGCGGGGAGCCGCCGGCGGCCACCGGATGCCCCTGGTCGCCGAGCAGCGTGGCCCAGAGCTCGGTATGGCGCCGCTCGACGGCAGCCAGTTTCTCGTAGGTGGAGCGTTTCTTGGGGTCGGGTTCGACGCTCGCCAGAACCGTATAGAGGAAGGCGGCGTCGGATTCGTCGCGATAGTGATGGAGCCAGGTCTTGAGCTCAGGGGACGGCATGGTCTGGAAGATAGAGCTTCGGAGCCTAACCTCCAAGTACATAACTATTTAGGTGCGCCGTGCACGGTGCGCGGTATTATTCGGCCCCTGGCGGGTCACCGGCTCCGGATGGTGAATGCGAGCCGCCGAAAACCGCGCACGGCGCACTGCGTACGGTGTTGCTGCGACCTTTCCCGGCGAGCCGGCATCATTAACAACGACCGATGACGCTCTCTCTGACCGTCCCCGACATCCTGGTAGCGCGCGCCAAGGCCGGAGATCTGGAGGCCCTCGAGGGGTTGTTTCGCGCCTTCGAGACCCCGGTCTACAACCTCGCCCGTCGCATCTGCCGCGCTCCCGAGGACGCCGAGGACGTGGTGCAGGAGACGTTTCTCGAGGTGGTGAAGAGCATCCGCCACTACCGGGGAGAAGGGCATCTGTGGGGCTGGATCCGCCAGATCGCGTCGTCGAAGGCGCTGATGCGGTTGCGTCGTGACAAGCTGCGCGCCACCGACGAGCTGATCGACGAGACGGCCGGGTCGCCGCCCGCGAGTATCGGAGCGCGGATCGATCTGGAGCGCGCCTTCACGCAGCTCTCCGAGACCTCGCGGGCGGTGGTGTGGCTGCATGACGTGGAAGGCTTCACACACGAGGAGATTGCCGAACAGATGGGCAGAACCGTGAGTTTTTCGAAATCCCAGCTGGCCCGGGCGCACGCGCGCCTGCGGCGCCTGCTGGTGGCTGAGCCGGAGGTGCCATGACGATGCATTGCACGATGGACGACCTGGTGGCGGTGCGCGACGGCGAAGGGTCCGTCTGGGCGCGCCGGCACGTAGAGGAATGCGGCGCCTGCCGCGGTGAGATGGACGCGTTGTACCAGCGGGTGGCGCAGCTGAAGGCGCTGCCCGCATTGCGGCCGCCGCGCGATCGCTGGCCGATGGTGCGCGACGTGATCGCGGCCGAGCGGACGCAGCGCCGCCGTCGCTGGACCCGGACGAGCCTGGCGCTCGCCGCGGCGTTCGCGGGGGTCATGGTGCTGCTGCCGTTGATGCATGGCCGGGCGTACGCCGACGAGCTGGCCCAGGCCAAGCAGCAGTCGGCGCAGCTGGAGGGAAGGCTGCAGGACTACGATCCGGAGGGGCGGGTGATGAGCGGCCGTGAGGCCGATCTTACCTCCCGGCTGGAAGATCAGATCGCGGCGCTGGATGGGCAGCTCGCCCAGCTGGGCGATCGCGCCAAGCAGGAATCGCAGCTGGTGGATTTGTGGAAGCAGCGGGTGGACTTGATGCAGCAGCTCGTGCAGGTGCGGGTGACCCGTGCCAATTACGTGGGCCTCTAACGGCCCGTGAGGAGAGGGAAATCATGATTCGCAAATGGATCATCGCCGCGGTGCTGGTCGCCGGGATCGCCCCGGTGGCGCTGGCCGCTCAGACCCCCCGTCCGCGGCGGGCTCCGCGGGCGGAGAACCGGGGGTTCGCGTTTACCTACAACGGCAATCGCGCCCGCATCGGCGTCCTGGTGAACCGTGAGGCCAACACCGAGACCGACAAACTCGGCGCCAAGATCGACGCGGTCACGCCGGGCGGGCCCGCGGACAAGGCCGGCCTCAAGGCGGGCGACATCATCACGAAGTTCAACGGCACGTCGCTGGCCGGTGCGAGCGCCGACGATGAAGACGAATCGGGCCCCGGCGGCAAGCTCGTGGAGCTGGTGGGGGATCTCGATCCCGGCGACTCGGTGCAGGTGGAATACCGCCGCGGCACCGAGACGAAGACGGCGACCCTCGTGACCGAAGCGCAGGAAGGCCCCTTCACCGGGCGCCTCCCTTCGGTTGGCGCATTCGAGATGCCGCGGAGCCCCATGCCCTTCGTGTTTTCCGAAGGCGAAGGTGGCATGTCCATGTGCATGGGCGATGCCTGGTGCGAACTCGACCTGGTGACGCTGAATTCGGATCTCGGCGACTATTTCGGATCGAAGGACGGCGTGCTGGTGGTCAAGGCACCCGCCGATTCCGCGCTGCCCCTGAAGGGCGGCGACGTGATCCTCTCGATCGGCGGCCGCAAGCCGACGTCACCCGCGCACGCCATGCGGATCCTGCGCTCCTACGAGGCGGGGGAGACGGTCTCGATCGAAATCATGCGGCATCAGCGGCGACAGACGCTGTCCTGGACCGTGCCGCAGCCGGAAGGTGGCTGGCGTCGGATGCGCGCCCCGCGCGGTGAGCACGGCGAGCAGAGCTTCTGGCGTGTGCCGGAGGAAGCGCGCGAGCGCGCCTTGGAGGGCATGGAGAGCCGCCTCGACGCGATGCGGCAACGGATGAAAGTCCGGTTGCGGCAAGTCGAGATCTGAGCACGGACCGAGGCTGGGAGCACGGAGCGTAACTGCTCCGTGCTCCTTTTTTTCTAGCGCCGCCTCGGCCCGATCAGGATCGCGTTCGTCACGAGGCGCGCCGTCCCGCGCCAGAAGGCGCGAAACAGCGGATCGCCGAGGAACAGCACCACCCGGCCGTCGCCCTGGTTCTCGACCACCGCCCACGCCGTTCCCTTGAGCAGTCGCTCGGTATTGTCCGGCCAGGTGAACCCCGAGAGCGTCAGCGAATCCCCCGTGAACACCACCGGGTTGGCGCCCTTCCGCGACAGCTTCCAGAAGGTCGAGCCATCCAGGTAGACGGGCAGCTGGTCCTGCTCGTATCCGAGCGTCAGCCACTGCGTCCGGTCGAGCGTCGCACGGAAAATCGAGCCGGGGAGCCATTCTGGCCGCTCGCGCGGCGGTGCCGTGGGCGATTCGATCGGGGGCGCGTCGGCCTGAACGGTGCTGTCCGCCTTGCCGCTGTCGGCGCCTACCGTGGCGATGGTCGAGAATCCCACGTCCTTGTCCGCGGCGAAGTCGCCCGCGCCGCCGATGCCGATCAGCACGCCCCCCGACTGCACCCAGGCCTTCAGCTTGGCCACGCCGCCGTCACCCAGCTGGCGTTTCATCCGGCCGCCTGACCCGTCGGGCAGTACGATCACGTTGAAGTCGTGCAGGTCGTCCATGTTGCCGATGGCGCTCAGCGCGACAGGCGTGAATGACGCGCCGAGGTCGCGGGTCAGAAAGTGCCACACCCAGCCATAGCTCGTCTCCGAGATCCCGTCCCCCGCGGCGACGAGGATCTTGGGCGGCGCGAGGCTCGTGACCGCGTCGGAGCCGGTCCCGGTATTGCCCGTGTCAGCGAAGGCGCTCTGCACGGCGGTCACCGGCACACCGAGCGGCGCGGCGAGGGCGCCGATGCGCTCGGCCAGCGACGCGGGGTTCCGTTGCAGGCGGGCGACGAAGGTCCCGCGCGGGAACGTCCGGCCATCGGCGACCAGCGGGTGCAGCGCCACCGCGACGTTGAACCCTTCCTGCTCGAGCGCGAGCGCCAGCCGCGCGGCGCCGAGGTTGTCGTTGGGGAACACATAGGCGGAGCGGGCCGCGCCCGGCACCGGCGGGGGAGGGAGCACGGTGTCGGTCACCGCTTGGCCGCCCAATGGCGCGGCGTCTTCGGTCCAGTACGCCTCGACGTTGAAGGTGTAGGGCAGAGACCAAGCCGTGACGTCGTAGAAGCCGTAATCGTCCTTGTCGGCTTCCTCGCCGCGCCGGCGATTGCGGTGGAAGCGCTCCACCTGATCCTGGACGAACGGCCGTTCCAGCACGGCATTCGGCTCGAGCAGCGCCTTGGCGAGTCGGCGCTGCGGCTGCGCGAGGTCCACCACGTAGCTGCCCGCCGGAAACGTCCGGCGTCCCGCCGCGCCGCCCATGTAGGCGTGCGCGAGGGCAGCACCGGCGGGTTGCGCCAGGCGGGTCACCTCGATGCCGTTGTGCAGCAGCAATCCCACGACGTGCGCGGCCATGCGGGGGTCGGTGCCGGGCACCAGCACGATGCGCTTCATCCGGTCGGTCGCGGCCTCGTCCATCGCCGACTTCCGGAACGCATAGTAGTCCTGCAGGCGCTCGCGGCGGTTCTGCGCCGCGGTCTCGAGCGTGGCGAGCGATGCGATGAAGTGGTGGGCGATGCCGTCGCGAAACGTCGTGATGGTGCCGTCGTCCCGGCGGATGTTGAACTGCGGCCCGCCGTCGGTCTCGTAGGTCATCCCGGTCGCGCCCTGAAACGTGGTCCACTCGTCCCAGTAGCCGACGTAGAAGAAATCGAACACCCCGCGGACAAAGTATTGCCAGCCGTACCGGTCGAACGCGGCCGCATTGCCGCGGCCGAACACCTCGAACCAGTGCGGCGCCTGGGCGGGCAGATTCTGATTCACCGCCGGGGCCACCGGCGGGAAAAAGAACGTCTGCGTCGTCGAATGGTGGTCCACGAACACCTGCGGGTGCCACCGCAGGATTCCGTCCATCATGATGCGCGCCTCGGGCTGGCTCTGCGCCACCAGATCGCGGTTCATGTCGAACCGGAAGTGATTGTATCGCCCGGTGATGCTCCAGGGCTCGTTCTGCTCGAACGCCCACGGGTTGTCGGCGCCGACGGCGACCGAGTTGTACCAGGCGGCGAACCGCTCGTGGCCATCGGGGTTGGCGGACGGGTTGAGCACCAGGACGACGTTCTTCAGGATGTCGTGCGTCACCGAGTCGTCGCCGGCCAGCATCTGATAGGCGACCTGCAGCGCCGCCTCGAATCCCGCCGGCTCGTCCCCGTGCACCGAGTACTGAAACAACACGACGACCGGCTCGGCCGCCGCGATCGCGGTCGCGCGGGCGAGGCTCGTCTTGCGGGGATCGGTCAGCTCGGTGACGGCGTCACGGATCGCGTCGAGGCGCGCCAGGTTGGCGGGATCGGAGATCACGAGCACGCGATACGGACGGTGCTCCACCGTGTAACCCCACGTCTCGGCGCGGGCACGATCGGGGGCCGTGGCGAGCAGCGTGTCGAGATAGCGCTGCATCACCGCGTACATCGTCTGTTGCTCGCCGGCGCGGTATCCGGTGATCACTTCCGGACGCGGCACGGCGGGCCGGTAGGGCCCCCGCGCGTAAAAGTCGAAACCCTGAGCCCCGAGGACGGGGGCGCAGAGCAACAATCCCGAGAGCAGTCGCATCGATCGCATGATGGCCACGAGTTGAGGAAGTGATCGAATCCAGCAGCGCGGGCTGAATGTACCCGCCCGGAATGGTCACGCAACTGTAATATTTTGAGCGAGTTGGCTCCTGTGCACTTGACGATCGTGAAACCAAGATATAACGTGCCCACGTATCGTACGTAGCATCGTACGTAGCATCGTACGTAGCATCTCAAGACATATCGAGAATCGTCGAACGGAGGATCGCATGAGACACGGATTCGATTGGAACGGCTTTGCCTTCGGGTTTGGACCCCGAGGGTTCGCGACGGGCATGGGGCCGCGACATCGCCGCCGCCGGCAGTGGTTCGAGTCGGGAGACATGAAATACGTGATCCTGAAGCTGCTGCGCGACAAGCCGCGCCACGGCTACGAAGTGATGAAGGAGCTCGAGGAGCAGATGCACGGGTGCTATTCGCCTTCGCCGGGTACCGTCTATCCCACGCTGCAATGGCTCGAGGACGAGAGTCTGGTGCGCTCGCGGGACGCGGACGGCAAGAAGGTCTACGAAATCACCGACGCCGGGATCAAGTTCCTGGAGGAGCACAAGGACGTGGTGAGCGACATCTTCGATCGCGTGGCGGAAACCGTCGAGGAGGCCCTCGGCGGCTCGATGGCCGAAATCAACCAGGGCGTGGCCCGGCTGATGAAATCGGTGTACCGTCACGGCTGGCGTGGCGGCGACGAAGCCCGTCACAAGATCGCCGAGATCCTCGCGAAGGCCGCGAAGGAGATCGAGGAGGCACTCGCATGAACGCCGCACCGATTCGCGCCTCGGACGCCGAGCGCGAGGACGTCACCCGTCTGCTGCAGCGGGCCGTGGCCGAAGGGCGGCTCACCCCCGAAGAGGCCGGCGAGCGGCTGGCCACCGCGAGCGCCGCCCGCTATCGCGAGGACCTGGGGCGGTTGGTCGAGGATCTGCCGGAGAGCCCGGAGCCGGTGCTACCCGATCGCCGCGGTGCGATCTGGTTCGGGGTCGCGGCGCGCGTGACGCGGGGGCTCGTATTCGCGGCACTCGCCTTGGCGTTCTTTTCCTTCTGGGGAGTCCGGATGTTCTTTCCTTTCTGGATCTTCGGCCTGATGGCGCTGGGGATCGCCGCCCGGGTCGGTCGGCGGTACCGGCGTCGCGCGGTTCGGTGGCACGCGTGGCGATGGGGGGGGGCCGCCGAGCCTCGGTGGCTCGGGCCGTCGGGCCGGCCGTGGTGACGGCGCCGCCCGCCATCGAAACGCGGGCGCTGCGCAAAGTCTACAAGACGCCGTCACCGGGGATGCCCCAACGCGGGGTCAGCGGGCCCGTCGAGATCATCGCCCTCGACGGGCTCGATCTGCAGGTAGGAGCGGGCGAGTTCTTCGGTCTCCTGGGACCGAACGGCGCCGGCAAGACCACGACCATCGGCATCCTGACGACCCGCGTGAAAGCGACCTCCGGAACCGCCCTGGTCGCCGGCGTGGACGTCGTGACCGACGGGGTCGCCGTGAAGCAGCGCATCGGCGTCGTGCCGCAGCGGCCCAACCCCGACCGCAGTCTCATCGTGATCGAGAACCTGGTGTTCCACGCCGCCTACTTCGGCATGCCCAAGGCCGAGGCGATTCGCAAAGCGCAGGGGCTGCTGGACATGATGGGCATCGGCGACCGGGGTGCGGCGAAGGTCGATCAGCTGTCGGGCGGTCAGCAGCAGCGCCTCATGATCGCCCGCGCGCTGATTCACGACCCCGAGATCCTGTTCCTCGATGAGCCGACGGTGGGCCTCGATCCCCAGGCGCGCCTGGACTTGTGGGAGCTGCTGCGCCAGATGCACGGCGAAGGGCGCACCATCGTGATGACCACCCACTACATGGAAGAGGCCGACCGCCTGTGTGAGCGCATCGCGATCGTGGATCGCGGCCGCCTGCTGGCGTGCGACTCGCCCCGCTCGCTCAAGGCGCAGGCGCCCGGAGGCACACGCATCGAGCTGACGCTCGACGGGGATGCCGCGGCCGCCGCGGAGCAGGCCCGCGGTCAGGCCGGCCTGCTGCGGGTGGACGTCCAGGGGGCCGTGCTCTCGGCCTACGCCGAGCGCCCTGGCGAGGTGCTCGCACCGCTCATCCGCACCGCCGAGGCCGCGGGCCGGGCCGTGCGCGACATCCACCTCGCTCCGCCGAGCCTCGAAACGCTGTTCATTTCCCTCACCGGGAGAAAGCTCACATGAGGCCGTCGCGACCCCCGGTGCCGGCGTCCCGGGTGTTTCTGGCGCTCCTGGCGCGCGACCTGCGCGTCGCCCGCCGGGAGATCGTGTCGTTCCTCGTGCGCAGCACCCTGCAGCCGCTGCTGTTCGTCGTGGTCTTCGGCTATCTGCTCCCCAAGATGGGGTTCGTGCAGCGCGGCTACGGCGCCGCTCTCCTGCCGGGGATCCTCGGCATCTCCCTCGCGCTCTCGAGCCTCCAGTCGGTCGCGCTGCCGATGATGGCGGACTTCGGCTGGACCAGGGAAATCGAAGATCGTCTGCTGGCGCCCGCCCCGATCCGGCTCGTCGCCGCGGAAAAGGTCGTCGCGGGGGTGATCCAGGGTCTCGTGGCCGCGTTGTTCGTGCTGCCGGTGGCGCGGCTCATCATGGGACCGATCGACGCCTTGACCCTCGCCCACGTCGGGACGCTGCTCGGTATCACGCTGCTGGGCGCCCTGGCGTTCTCGACCCTGGGCCTGTGGATGGGCACCGGCATCCCGCCCCAGCAGATCGGCCTGATGTTCAGCGTGATCGTGGCGCCGATGATCTTCTTCGGCTGCGCATACTACCCGTGGCAGGGACTCTCGGCGGTGCCGGTGGTCAAGTACGCGGTGCTCGTCAATCCACTGGTGTACGTGTCGGAGGGGATGCGGGGCGCGCTCACCCCGGCGTTGCCGCACATGCCGTGGGAGCTCGTGGTGGTCGCGCTGGTCGTCATGTCCGGCGTGCTCTGGACGGCCGGGATTCGCACCTTCGAGCGCCGGGCGGTGAGCTGACCGAAGCGCTATCTTGGCGCGCGTGATCCTCGAAGCGTGCGTCGACTCGGTGGAATCGGCGCTCGCCGCCCAGGCGGGAGGCGCGCACCGGATCGAGCTGTGTGAGGACCTGCTCGAAGGGGGGACGACCCCCAGCGCCGGCATGATCGAGGTGTGCCGGGAGCGGCTGCAGATCCCCGTCCACGTCCTGATTCGTCCCCGCGGCGGGGATTTCGTCTATTCCGACGTCGAAATCGAAGTGATGCAGCGCGACATCGCGCTTGCCCGGCGCCTGGGCGCCCGGGGCGTGGTGTACGGGGCGCTGCATCCCGATGGGAGCGTGGATGTCGAGCGCACCAAGTCGTTGCTGGGCGTGTCGCGGCCGCTGTCGGTCACCTTCCACCGGGCATTCGACTTCACCCCCGATGCCGACGCGGCGCTCGACACCCTGATCGGGCTCGGCATCGACCGCGTCCTGACGTCGGGGCAGGCGCCCACTGCCGTCGAAGGCACGCGCACCCTCGCGCGCCTGGTGACGCGGGGGGCGGGGCGGATCCGCATCATGGCGGGCGGGGGCCTGACCGAAGAGAACCTCGCGGGCGTCGTGTCGAGCACTGGGGTCCCGGAGGTGCACGTGCGGGCGACCGCGCTGCTCGAGAGCCCGGCCTCGTACCGGCCCCGCCATCTCTCGCTCCTGAAGCAGCCGCTGCCCAACGAGTTCGACCGCGCCGTGACCGACCCGGAGCGTATTCGGCGGCTCTCGGGAATCCTCGGGAAAATCGACTCCGCCAATCCCTGACGGAGCGGCCCTGCCTCCCTGGCGCTCGGTCCACGATCTGCTGCGGGCGCGAGCCTCCACCCACGGCGCGCGCGACCTGCTGCGCTTCGAAGGTCGCCGGGCGACGTTCGCGGAGGTGGATGCCCGATCCAGCCGCCTGGCCACGGTCCTGCGGGATCGCGGCGTCCGTCCGGGCGATCGCGTCGCCATCCAGCTCCCCAATGGGATCGAATTCCCGGTTGCCTGGCTGGCGGTGGCCAAGGCCGGAGCCGTGGTCGTGCCGTTCAGCACGAAGTTGCGCGACGCGGATCGCCGGCACCTGCTCCAGGATTCCGGAGCGAGCATGGCCATCGCGGGTGTGGAGCAGGCGCCGGCGCTCGCGGCGGTGCACGACGTTCTCACCTTCGCTCCCGCCGATAGCGCGGGCGCGGCGCTCGAGCGGGACATCGCGCGCGCAGTGGAGCTGGTCGAGAGCGAGCCGGCCGACCCCGGTCGCGTGGTCACCGTGCAGTACACCTCTGGCACGACCGGCCTGCCGAAGGGGTGCCTGCTCACCCACGCGTATTGGCTCGAGCTCGCCGCCCGTATGCAGGAGGTCGCTCCGTGGGCCCCGGGTGACGTGGTGCTCACCGCGCAGCCATTCTACTACATGGACCCCATGTGGAATCTGGTGCTGTGCCTGCTGGTCGGGGTGCCGCTCGTCATTCTCCCGCGTTTCTCCGCGTCCACGTTCTGGCGCTCGGTCGTCGACCAGGGCGTGACGTTCTTCTATTGCCTGGGAACGATGCCCACGCTCATGCTCAAGCAGCCGGTGGCCCCGGCGGTAGACCGCGGGCACCGCGTCCGGTTCGTGCTCTGCTCGGGAATCCCCCTTGACCTCCACGCCACGTTCGAGGCGCGATGGGGAGTTCCCTGGCGGGAGACCTATGGCACGACCGAGCTTGGTGTGGTGACGCTGTCACCGCTGGACGATGTCTCGGGCGTCGGGACGGGGGATCTCGGACGCGTCGTGCCAGGCAAGGAGATCCGGGTCGACCCCACGGGCGAGCTTCTGGTACGGGGTCGCGGTCTGATGGAGGGATACTGGAACCAGCCTGAGGCCACGGCCGCCTGGCGCCGCAACGGCTGGGCGCATGCCGGGGATCTCGTGCGCCGCGACGAGGCGGGCCGCCTGCGACTGGTCGGGCGGCTCAAGGACATGATCCGCCGGGGCGGCGAGAACGTGTCGGCGGTGGAGGTCGAAATGGCGCTGTGCGCGCATCCTGGCGTGCGCGCGGCCGCCTGCGTGCCCGTGCCCGACGATGTGCGTGGTGAGGAGGTCAAGGCGTTCGTGCAGCTCGCTGCGGGTGAGACCCCGACCACACTTCCGCCGCGGGCGTTGCTGGAGCACGTGCGGGCGCGCCTCGCGGACTTCAAGGTGCCGCGGTACGTGGAGTATCTCGCCGAGCTGCCCATGACGCCGTCGGAGCGCGTGGCGAAGCACGAGCTGCTGGCGCGCAAGGTCGATCAGCGGCAGGGGGCCTGGGACGCGCAACGCGAGGATTGGGGGTGACATGACCGGCGACGACGTGCGGCTCGAGCGGCGCGGGGCGATATGGATCGTCACGCTATCCCGCCCGGAGGTTCTCAACGCCGTTCGGGCCGAGACAATCGATCGCCTGCTGGGTGTGCTCGCCGAGGCGGCCGCAGTCTCCGAGCTGCGAGCGCTGGTCATCACCGGCGCCGGCCGGGCGTTTTCCTCGGGGAGGGATCTCCGCGAGCTCGCCGCGAGCACCGACGATCCTGCAGGCGAGCGGCGATCCATCGAACAGCTGCAGTCGCTCACCCAGCGACTGGTTCAGCACCCCGCGATCGTGTGTGCCGCCGTCAACGGGCTCGCCGTGGGTCTGGGCGCCGAGCTGGCCGTGGCGTGCGACGTCCGTTTTGCCGCTGACTCGGCGAGCTTCTCGTTCCCGGAGGCGCAACGCGGGGTGTTCGTGACGGGCGGCGTCCTGTACTTGTTGCCGCGGCTCGTCGGGGCGGGCAGAGCCGCTCATTGGCTCATCTCCGGAGCGACGGTGAGTGCCGCGGAGGCGCTCGGGGCCGGTCTCGTCACGCAGGTTGTCCCGGGGGCGCGTCTGCTCGATGCGGTGCTCGCGTTCGCCGGCCAGGTGGCTCAGGCGGCGCCGCAGTCGATCCGCTTGTTGAAGCAGGGACTGCGCCGCGCCGGCGCGCTCGACCTGGATGGTGTGCTCGCGCTGGAGGCGGAAGGGGCTCTGACCTGTCTGGCGAGCGAGGAAGCAAGGGATCGGCTGCGGGCGTTTCTGCAAAAGAAATGACCCCCCACCGGACTCGGGCGGGGGGTCGTTTGCGTCGGATCGAGAGTGCCGTGTTACGGATACGACTGGCGGCACCCGCCCGACCCGGCGTTCACCCAGTTGCGCTGGATGAGGAAATCCTTGCCGCCGAGATTCATGTTGGCGGTGGCGCCGTTGGAGGTAGAATAGGTCGTGCCGAACGTCCAGGCGCACTTGTCCGCGTTCTCCGCGCCCTGGCGGTCGTACCAGGCGTTGAGATCGGGATCGGTCGCCGCCTCTTCCGTCTCGTGCGCGATGGTATTGACCTCGGCGTCCGCCGCCGCGTCGTTGTTGGGGGTCCCGTTCAGGGCGGAGCAGGCGCTCGGGAATTGCCAGTTGTACGGCTGGGCCGCGTACTTCACGTCGTTACCGTTCCAGCTGAAGTGCCCGTGGTAGGCGCAGTACTGCGTGCCGAATCCGCCACCCAGGTTCACGCCCGAGCCGGTGAACACGAGGTAGACCGTGGAGGCGTCGAACGTCATGTTCCCGCTCG
>JBGQHV010000003.1:0-56562 GCA_041498155.1 Gemmatimonadota bacterium
GATCGTCTTGCCCGGCTCGGCCCGGAATTGGTGGCCGCCGGCCACGAAAATGGCGTACGTCATAGGGCGGGAACTCTAATCGCACCTTGAGGTTCGGTCAAGTTAGGCCACCGCGTACAGCTCGGTCACATCCCGGCCCGCCGGCTTCGCCATCATGCGGAACTCGTCCAGTCGCATCATGGGGTCGTCGCGCACCTCCAGCTCGAGCCCGGTTTGCTTCTCCAACTGCCGCAGGAAGTTAGGCTCCTGCTCGACGAGGTAGAGCGCCACCTCGGGGTGCAGGCGCACCGCCAGCTGCCGTTCCTTGTGATCGGCCCCGGCTCGCTTCAACGAGCGCTCCATGCGCCGCACCACGACCTCCGGGCGGAACACCCGACCGGTCCCCGAGCAGGTCGGGCAGGCGGTGGTCATCGACTGCAGCAACGATGGCCGGACCCGTTGGCGGGTCATCTCCACCAGTCCCAGCTCGCTGACCGCGAACGCCTTGGTGCGCGCCCGGTCGCGGCCCAGGTGGGTGCGTAGCTCCTGCAAGACCTTATCCCGGTTGCCGCGCGTCTCCATGTCGATGAAATCCACCACGACGATCCCGCCGATGTCGCGCAGGCGCAGCTGGCGCGCCACCTCGCGCGCCGCTTCCACGTTGGTGCGCAGAATGGTGCTCTCGGGGTCCTTCTTGCCGGTGTAGCGGCCCGTGTTCACATCGATCGACGTCAGGGCCTCGGTCGGTTGGACGATCAGGTAACCGCCGGTCGGCAGGTCCACGCGCTGCTGGAACAGGCCGCGGATCTCGGCTTCGATGTCGTACTTGTCGAACAACGGGGTCTCGTCGCGGTACAGGCGCACGCGCTCGAGCAGCTCCGGGTCGATCTGCTTCAGGTACTGCTCGATCTCACCGTGCAGCTGGCGCGAGTCGACCAGCAGCGAGTCGACCTTGTCGCTCAAGAGGTCCCGGACGATGCCGCGCGTCAGGCTCGTTTCGCGCTGCAGCAGCGCCGGGGCGCGCACCGAGGTGGACTTCCGCTTGACCTTCTTCCAGAGCGCGAGCAGGTGCTCGATCTCGCGCTTGCACTTCTCCTCGGTGAGATCGTCGGCGACGGTGCGGATGATCCAGCCGCCCTCGTCCTTCGGGACGAGCTTCGACACCAGCTCGCGCAGCCGCACGCGCTGCTCCCGGCCCTCGATCTTGCGGGAGACCCCGACGCGCGACGCGAAGGGCATGTACACGAGGAACCGGCCGGGGAGAGAGACCTGCGCCGTAACGCGCGGGCCCTTGGTACTGATCGGCTCCTTGATGACCTGGACGAGTTTCCCTTCGCCGCGCTTCAGCTCGTCGGCGACGTTGGGCACGCGGCGGCGCGAACGCCCCCGTCCACCACCTCCGCCGCCGCCCCCGCCCCCACCCCCACCCCCACCCGATCCGTTGCCATCGACCTCGTCGTCGTCCTCGTCGGCGGGCTCAACCGGATCCTCCTCGTCCTCGTCTTCCACGAGGTCCGAGGCGTGCAGGAAGGCACTTTTTTCAGCCCCTATGTCGACGAAGGCGGCCTGGATTCCCGGCAGGATCGCCTCGACGCGACCCAGATAGATGTCGCCGACCGAGCGGCGAGTGTCGGGACGATCGACCAGCAATTCAACAAGGCGGTCGTCCTCCAGGATCGCCACGCGGGTCTCCCGCGGGCTTCCGCTGATCAGTATTTCGCGCTTCAAAGCATGCACCCTCGATCCCGCGGGGCCAGCAGCCGCGCGGGATTCTCATGATGTTCCAACAATCGCTTGGGCCAAGGAGCATCGTCGTTCGACGGGCCGGCGGACCGGATTCCTGACGCGGAGCGCGCGAGGGCGTGCTCAGCCAGGAGAGAGGGTCTCGCATCCGGTACATGCGGTAAATGTAAGTCGGCTTGTAACTTAGGTCAATGCGTTCTAACTTGGTGTGCCCCGGCCAACATTGGCCCGTCCGGCTACCTCACACTCCGACCCGATCCGGCATGTCGCACGTCCCAGTAACCGTCCCGGGGCCACTCGCCACCACCGCAGCCGCGCCCCCACTGCGTTATCCGGACACGAAGCGCGGGGATCAGGTCGACGACTACCACGGCACCCGGGTGTCGGATCCGTACCGCTGGCTCGAGGACGTGGATGCGCCCGATACCCGCGCATGGATCGACGCGCAGAACGCGGTCACGTTCGACTTCCTGGCCCGCGTCCCCGAGCGCGCGGCGATCCAGCGCCGCCTTACCGCGCTGTGGGACTACCCGCGCTACGGGACCCCATTCAAGAAGTCCGGGCAGTACTTCTTCTTCAAGAACGACGGACTGCAGAACCAGGCGGTGTTGTACCGGCAACCGTCCCTCAGCGCCGAGCCTGCCGTATTGCTCGACCCGAATACGTTGTCCGCCGACGGGACGGTCGCCCTCTCGACCCTCGGCCTGTCGGAGGACGCTCGCTACCTGGCCTACGCCACCGCCGCGAGCGGGTCGGACTGGAACGACATTCACATCCGGGATGTGTGGAACGGGGAGGATCTCCCCGACCTGCTGCGATGGGTGAAGTTTTCGGGAATCGCCTGGACCCACGATCACGCCGGGTTCTTCTACAGCCGCTACCCCGCCCCCGCTCCCACCGAGGACAACCCGCTCCTGGCGGTGAACCGATTTCACCGGCTCTACTACCACCGCCTGGGCACGTCACAGGACGCCGATCAACTGGTGTACGAGCGGCCGGACCAACCCGACTGGGGTGTCACGGCGCGCGTCACCGAGGACGGCCGTTACCTCGTTCTCTCATTGTGGCTCGGCACCGACCGGCGCAACCGCGTTTACTACATGGATCTCCACGATCCCGCGCACCCCGAGATCGGGGCGGTGCCGGTGCAGCTGCTGGACGACTTCGACGCGAGCTACGGCTTCGTGGCAAACCACGAGACGGCATTCCATTTCCGCACCGACCTCGACGCCCCGCGCGGGCGGCTGGTGACGATCGACCTGCGGTATCCAGAGCGCGCCCGCTGGCGGGAAGTCATTCCCCAGGCGCCCGACGTCCTGGAGAGCGTCACGCTGGTGCACGACTGTTTCGTCACGCTGTACCTCGAGGACGCCCACTCGCGGCTGCGGCTGTTCACGCGGGAGGGATCGTTCACCGAAGACATCCCCCTTCCCGACCTGGGCACGGCGGGCGAGCTCTCGGTCGAATCAGCGCAGGATACGGAGCTGTTCTTCGCGTTCACCACATATCTCGATCCGACCACGATCTACCGCCACGACTTCCTCACCGGCCGGACCGGAGTCTTCAAGGCGCCGCAGCTGGCCTTCGACGCCAGCCGGTTTGTCACCGAGCAGGTGTTCTACGCGGGCAAAGACGGCACCCGGATCCCGATGTACCTCACGCATCGCCGGGACCTCGTCCGCGACGGCACCAATCCCACGTACTTGTACGGCTATGGCGGCTTCGACATCACCCTCACACCGGCCTTTTCGCCCAGCGTGCTGGTGTGGCTCGAGATGGGCGGCATCTTCGCCGTCGCCAACCTGCGGGGTGGCGGGGAGTACGGGGAAGCCTGGCACGAAGCCGGCATGCACGAGAAGAAACAGACCGTGTTCGACGATTTCCTGGCGGCGGCCGAGTGGCTCGTCGCCGAGCGCTATACCGCGCCGCCCCGGCTGGCGATTGGTGGCGGCTCGAATGGCGGCCTCCTGGTCGGGGCCGCCCTGACGCAGCGTCCCGATCTGTTCGGCGCCGCCGCGCCAGCGGTCGGCGTCTTCGACATGCTGCGATTTCACCGCTTCACGATCGGGTGGGCGTGGGTCGCCGAATACGGCTCCGCCGACAACGCCGAGCAATTCCCCTATCTGTATGCCTATTCGCCCCTGCATCGCGTGCGGCCCGGCACGGCGTATCCGGCGACGTTCGTCACCACGGCCGATCACGACGACCGTGTGGTCCCGGGTCACTCGTTCAAGTTCACGGCCGCGCTGCAGGCCGCGCAGGACGGCTCGCAGCCGGTGCTGATCCGCATCGAGACGAAAGCCGGTCACGGCGCCGGCAAACCGACCACCAAGCTGATCGACGAAGCGACGGACCGCTGGGCATTTCTCGTCCGCGTGCTCGACCTGCATCCCGTGCTCCCCTAAGCCACCCGCCGGAGACGCCATGCCCAAAGTGCTCTGCTCGCTGTGCCAGCAGCCGGTTGAAGCGCGCACGCTCTTTTCCGCCCAGAAGCTCGAGCTGCCGCTGTTCGACCTGATCAAGCGCGACCGGCCCGAATGGCCCGGCAACCGCGGGATCTGTACGTCCTGTCACGATCAGTATCGTGCCAAGAAACTGTTGTCCTACCTGGAAGCGGAATACGACAAGATTTCGGAGATGGAGAAGGCCGTCGTGACGAAGATCGCCCGCCGGGGCCGTGTGACGCGCCTGGTCGACAAGGAATACGAAGCGAACATGACCCTGGGCGATCGGGTGGCGGACCACGTCGCCCACTTCGGCGGCAGCTGGACGTTCATCAGCATCTTCGGCGGCGTGCTGTTCGTGTGGATGGGGATCAACAGCTGGCTGCTGGTGCGTCATCCATTCGACCCCTACCCATTCATTCTACTGAACCTCGTGCTGTCCACCATCGCCGCCCTCCAGGCGCCGGTGATCATGATGAGCCAGAACCGGCAGGCGGAGAAGGACCGCATGCAGGCGAACCAGGACTACCAGATCAACCTGATGGCGGAGATGGAAATCCGGGATCTGCACGACAAGCTCGATGGCCTGCGCAACCGCCAATGGCACGAGCTGTGGCATCTGCAGCAGCGACAGCTGCAGCTGCTCGAGCACCTGCACAAGGAGATCTCACACCCCGAGGATGCCACGACGGAGCCGGGGCCGTACATGCCCCCGGAGGTGTGACGGGAATCAGTCGATCAGATTCCCGAGCAGCTGGCGCGCGATCACGATGCGTTGGATCTCGCTCGTGCCTTCGCCGATCTCGCAGATCTTCGCGTCGCGCATCATGCGCTCTACCGGGTAGTCGGTGGTATAGCCGTAGCCCCCATGCAGCTGAACCGCTTTCGTGGTCACGCGCATCGCGAGCTCGGAGGCGTACAGTTTGGCCATGGCCGCCGCCTGCTTGTAGGGGTGGCCCTGCTGCTTCAACCAGGCCGCGTGGAAGACGAGGTGCTTGGCCGCCTCGACCTCGGTCGCCATGTCGGCCAGGGCGAAATGCACCCCCTGGAACGCGGCGATCGGGCGGCCGAACTGACGGCGCTCACTCGTATAGGCGAGGCACTCCTCGAGTGCTCCCTCCGCGATCCCCAGCGCCAAGGCGCCGATCCCGATGCGGCCGCCATCCAGCGTGTGCAGCATCTGCCGGAAGCCGTTGCCCCGCGGGCCCAGCATGTTCTCCTTCGGCACCACGGCGTCCACGAACACGAGCTCGCGCGTGTCCGAGGCGCGCCAGCCGAGTTTGTCCTCCTTCTTCGCCGCGCGCACGCCCGGCGTCTTGGGCAAGTCCGCCGCGTGCCCGACCCCCACGCGAGCGGCCTCGTCCAGGTCGGTCGTGTCTTTGGTGACGATGAACGAGGTGATCCCGTGGGTCTTCTTGGCGTCGGCCTCGGTGCGGGCCGTGACCACGAAGATCTCGCCGACGCCGGCGTGCGTGATGAAGATCTTGGAGCCGTTCAAGACGAAGTGGTCGCCCCGGTCGATGGCCACCGATTTGGTGCCACCCGCATCCGAGCCTGCCCCGGGCTCGGTGAGGCCGAACCCGCCCAGGACCTTCCCCTGCGCCAGGAGCGGCACGAAGCGCCGCTTCTGCTGATCGGTGCCGAAGTCCATGATCGGGGACGTCCCGAGCGTCGTATGGGCGCTGACGGTGATCGCGTGGCTCGCGTCCACCTTGGCGAGCTCGTGGATCACGATCATGTAGGACAAATAGTCCATCCCGGCGCCGCCCAGCTCCTCCGGCCAGGGGATGCCGAATAGCCCAAGCTCCGCCATCTGCCGCACATTGTCCCAGGGAAACGTCGATTCCAAGTCGTAGCCTCGTGCGGAGGGCTTCACGACGTTGCGGGCGAAATCGCGCACCAGGTCGCGGACTTGGAAGTGGTGGTCCGAGAAGTAAAGGGAATCGTGCATAGATAGCGACAATATAAACGGATCGACGTGCGACACGGCCGGCCCCCACACTATCCACACACGTCGCACCCCCCGCAGCTGCCTACCCGCTCGCCGAAATGCTCCAGCAGCATCCGCCGCCGGCAGCGGCGGCGCTCGACGTAGGTGCGCATGTCGGGTGTGATCTCGCCGTATCGAAAATCATCCGGCCGCCAGAGGACGCGGCAGCACGACGCGCGGCCGTCGCGGCCTGCCCGACCGGCTTCCTGATAGTAGGCCTCCAGGGTGCGCGGCGGCCCCCAGTGCAGCACGAGGCGCACGTCGGGCTTGTCGATCCCCATGCCGAAGGCGCTGGTGGCCACGATCACCGGAGCCCGGTCGTGCAGAAAGGCGCCGAGCACCGGCTTGCGGATGTCGGCATCCAGCCCGGCATGATAGGGAGCGGCCTTGAGTCCCCGAAACCGCAGGGCGCGCGTGATGAGCTCGGTGAGCCGCCGCGTGGGAGCATAGACGATCACCTGTCCGGCCGCCTGGCCGACCATGGCGACGATGCGCGCGAACCGGTCCCGGTCGTCCTTCACCCGGCACACCTCGAAGCGGAGATTGGGCCGGTCGAACGAGGTCGTCACGACCTCCGCCTTGGGGATGCGGAGCACCTCGAGGATCTCCCGCCGGGCGGCCGGCGTGGCGCTGCCGGTGAGCGCCAGGGTTTGCGGCTCGCGCAGGTGGTAGCGCAGCTCGCCCAGCTGCTGGTAGACCGGGCGAAAACTGTTGCCCCACTCGACGATACAATGGGCTTCATCGACGGCGAGCAGCGGCACCCGCGTGCCGGCGTCGCGGACGAGTCGGGCGAGCGACGCCAGGCGCTCCGGGGCGCAGTAGAGGAGACGCGCCCGGCCGCCCAGCGCGAGATCGAGAATGGTGCGCTGGTCCTGGGCGGAGAGGGTGCTGTTCAGGAACGCGGCGGGAATGCCGCGCCGCCGCAGCGCGGCCACCTGATCCTGCATCAACGAGATGAGCGGCGAGACGACGATCGTCAGCCCATTCGCGAGCAACGCCGGCACCTGATAGCAGAGCGACTTCCCCGCTCCAGTCGGCAAGACCGCGAGCACGTGTCGTCCCGCCAGCAACGGCGCCAGCACGCGCAGCTGCCCGCCGCGAAACGCCGGATAGCCGAAGCGCTCGGTGAGCACCGTCCTGGCCTGGAACAGATCGTGGGAGAGCCGGCTCGCCATCCCCGCAAAGAAAACGACCCCGACCGGGAAGGCGGGGTCCTTTTCACGCGGGCGGGTGCGAATTATTCCGGCTCGACGAACTCCCGCCGGACGAGCACCAGAATTGCGGCCTGTGGCACGACGAGGTAACTCTTCCCTTCGAAGGTGATTTCGACCGCTGCCTTTCGGAAGAAGAGCGCGTAATCACCCATTTCGGCCTGCATCGGGACGTACTTCACGTCGGGGCCGCGGATCTTCCATGGCTCATCGTCCATGCTGGTGGGCTCGGTCATCGGCGTGCCCGGCCCGGTGGCGACGATCCGGCCGCCCTGCACCTGTCGCGAATCGAGCGCGGTCTGCGGCAGATACAGGCCGACGTTGGTCCGCTCTTCCCCCTCCTCGGGGGTGATCAGCACGCGATCGCCGACGACGATGAGCCGCTTCGGCTTGTCCTCCGGCTTCAGGGGCTCCTCAGCAGAATCGGTCAAAGGCCGCCACCAGGTCGGCCGCGATGTCGGCTGCGGCCCGCCCCTCGATGCTCCGCCGCTCCAACATGAACACCAGTTTTCCGTCCTTCAGAAGACCCATCTGCGGCGAGGAGGGAGCGACACCGGTGAAGTAGCTGCGCGCCCGCGCCGTCGCGTCGGCGTCCTGTCCGGCGAAGACGGTCAGGAGGCGGGTGGGGCGCTTCGCGTGCTGCAGCGCGAGCGCCGCCGCCGGACGGGCGTTGCGGGCCGCGCAGCCGCACACCGAATTGACGACCACCAGCGTGGGCGCCTTCTCGGTCGAGAGCGCGCCGTCCACCTCCTCCGACGTGCGCAGCTCCTGGAAGCCGATGCGCGTCAATTCCTCCCGCATCGGCTGCACCATGCGTGGGTCGTACATGAACGTGTTCAGGCCGGCCATGCGGATCCTCGGTTCGAGCCACCGAACAATAACCAAATGCGCGGGGCGGGAGGGTGCGTCTAGGCGGCGTCCGACCCCCGGCCGGCGAAGCGCAGCAGAAAGGCGACGACCAGGAGCCCCACCCCGGCCAGGACCAGCCAGCGCCGCTCGAACGCCATGCCAGCCAATCCGGCGAGGAACCCGACCCCTGCCGTCCACATTTTGAGCGTCATTTCTTGAGAAAAGCGGCGATCGCCGTCCGGAAATCGGGAGTCGTGCGGCTGACGGCGTTTACATCCGCGGACAACCGCACGCCCTCTTCGAACCCGACCCCGTCGAGCCGGTAGAATTGTTGTTTCGTGAGCGCCAGCGCACTCGCGCTGAAGCCCGCCAGGCTGCGCAACAGCTGCCCGGCCTGCTCCTCGAAGCTCGTATCCGACCAGACGCGCGACACCAGGCCCACCCGCTCGGCCTCGCGCGCACCGAGCACGCGACCCGTCGCCGCGAGATCGAACGCGATCTTCTCGCCCACCGTGCGGCGCAGCAGGTTCATGACGAGCGCGGGCACGAACCCGCGCTGCACTTCCGGGTAGCCGAACTGCGCCGATTCCGCGGCGACGACCAGATCGCAGGCGGTGGCCAATCCGCAGCCACCCGCCAGCGCGCGTCCGTTGACCACGGCGACGACCGGCTTGGGGAGCGCGCGCATGCGCACGAACAGACCCCCGAACCGCAGGGCAGCGGCGCGATTCTCCTCCACCGAATGGTCGGCTGAGTCCAGCAGCTCCTGGAGATCCATCCCGGCGCAGAAGTCCTTCCCCGCCCCGCGCAGCGCGACAACCCGGACGGCCGCGTCCAGATCGGCTCTTTCGAACAACGCATACAGGCCGTCGATCATCGACGCGTCGATGGCGTTCTTCTTCTCGGGACGGTTGAGGGTCCCCGTGAGCATACCGCCCTCGAGCGCGACGAGCACGCGATCGCTCATCCCCGCACCTCGATCACCATGCGCAGCAGCGCCGTGGAAAACACCTTGCCTTGCGCATCCGTTTTGAGCGAGATGGTGCCGCCCCCGTCCAGCGCCCCGTGGAGCAGGAAGTTGAGCGCCCGGAGATTGGGCAGCTCGAACCGCTCCACCGGTCCGCGGATCATCCCCTTGAAGTGACGGGCCACGCGGGCCACGGTGACATACCGCTCGAGCAACGCGTAGTCGGCGGGCCGCTTCGCGATCAGGCCGACGTTCGCCGTGTCGCCTTTGTCTCCCGAGCGCGCGTGGGCGATCTCCACGAGACGCACCCGACGCACCCGCGGCCGGCGCGTCACACCGCGACGAGGTCGACGCATGCCTGCACCTGGGTCTTGTCGATCAGCGCCGGCCAGTAGGCCACGATCTCTTCCGGCTTCGGCCGGCCGCCGGCGAACCCCGTCACGCTGGGCGGCCCATTCAGAATCAGCGGAGCGATTTCGCGGGTGAACCGCTCCACCGGCGCCCGCTCCGCGGCCCGTACGCCGATCCGCAGCTGAACCTCGGGAACGTCCGCCGTCTTGATCTCCCGAGCCGCCAGGGGGCCATGGGTCGCGTCCACACCGACGAACTCGGTGAGAATCGTCTCGAATGTGAGCCCGAGATCGTCGAGGCGCTGCCGGAGAATGCGATCCGCCGCCTTGGCCTTCTTCAGAGCATCGGGCCAGGCGTACACCAAGGTGCCCACCGCTTTGTAGCCGTAGAAGTAGGCCGCCGACACCTTGAGCGAATCCGTGGCGGGCCGGCCCCGAATGCCGGACATCCGCACCCGGTCCTTTCCCGCCTGTCGCAGCCGGATCGTGGTGAAGTCGGCGATCCCATCGGGTGTGATGTAGCTCCGCGGATCACCCATCTCATAGACCAGCTGCTCCGTCACGCCGGCGACGGTGATCCGCCCGCCGGTGCCCGGATGCTTGGTGATATCCACCGTCCCGTCGGCATAGCCCTCGGCGATGGGGTAGCCCACATTCGCCAGATCGGGAATGCGCTCCCAATCGACCAGGCAATTGCCGCCGGAGCATTGCGCGCCGCATTCGATGGTGTGCCCGGCGACCGTGCCGGCCGCCACGCGGTCCCACGCGTCCGGCGCCCAGCCGAAGGCGTGCATCATGGGCCCCAGCGTGAGTCCCGTGTCGGTGACGCGGCCCGTGATCACGATGTCGGCGCCGCGCCGCAGTGCCTCCACGACGGGGCCCGCGCCGAGGTAGGCGTTGACCGATTGCAGCCGGTCGCGGACGTCGCGCAAGGGACGGCCGGTGTCGAGGTTCTTGAGCTCGTGTCCCGCGGACAGCAGCGCGTCCACCCGGCCGAGGAGATCATCCCCGCTCACGACGCCGATGGTGAGCCGGCCGGCGAGGCCGAGCCGCCGAGCCACGTCCGCGACGGCCGTGGCGCAGGCGTGCGGGTTCACCCCTCCAGCGTTCGTCGTCACGCGCACCTTCCGCGCCGCGAGCTCCGGCAGGAGCCGCTCCATCAACGGGACGAAATCCTTCGCATACCCGAGCGACGGATCGCGCGACTTCTGCTTCTGCATGATGGACATCGTGACTTCGGCCAGGTAGTCCATCATCAGGTAATCGACGGGTCCCCCCGTGAGCTGCCGCCACGGCGCTTCGAGCCAGTCGCCCCAGAACCCCTGCCCGCCCGCGATGCGGACCGACTGCGTCATGGCGCCACCGGCGCGAACGTCACGACCGCCGCCCCATCACCCACCGCCGGTGTGAGTCGCCAGGCGATCAATGACGCGAACCCCTCGGGCAGGTCGACCGGCGGGGCGATCACATCCGGCAGGATGGCACGGGCCCCCGCCACCACATCCAGCAGGTGCGAGGGTCCGATCTGCTCGAGCGAATCGACGAAGAAGCGCACGCGCACCGTCGCCCGCCAGGGCGGGGCCGTGTCCGACCGCGCGAACGCGGGGAACAGCTCGACCACCACCGGCCGCCCCACGAGCGCCCGCGGCACGTCGAAGGTCTGCAGGCCGCGCCCGTAGTTGAGGGCCGCCGAGTGAACCTGCTGGCCGGTCGAATCGAACACCGTCACGCCGAAATCGGTGAGCTGCTCCCACTGTGCCTGGGGCATGGACACCTGGATGCTCGCGCGCGCGGTCCAGGCGGGGATTGTCACGGTAAGGGTTTCGGCCGGCGCGCCGCGGCCCGACACCGCCCAGCGTCGCTCCGCTCCTGCCCACGCCGCCGCCGCCGTCACGCTCGCTGAGGCAGGTCCGGGATTCGACGCCTCCAGCTTGCCGTCCTCGCGCGATGTCAGCGCCACCGCCGCCAGCTGCGCCCGCACCGACACCGTGGTCCGATTGATCCCCGGGTTGAACACGTCCAGCTCGTACACCCCCGCCGGCATGTCCTCCGCCGGGACCTCGATCGTGACCGAGGGCGCTTTGCCGTAGCCCAGCGCCACCAGGCTGTCGGGATCCCCGGACACCGGATGGCCGCTCGGGTCGTACACCTGGATCAGCGCACCATCGTTGGGTTCGGCGACCGACGCCGTGATCCGGAGCGATGCCCCCGCCACCGGAGCGCGGAGGAAATACCGCTGCACGCGCCCGGGGGCGATCACGCGTCCCGTGTCCACCAGCGACCGCGCAGCGAGATCCTGCGGCACGACCACCGTGCTGGTAATCGCGAACAACGCACCCGCAAGACTGTCGGTCGGGGAGCGCGCCGTGACGGTGGCGACGTACAGGCCCTGCGCCTTCATGAGGTCGGCCCGATAGCGAACCGGAATCATGGTGGCGCGCGGTTGCGACGTCACCACCGGAGGGACGGTGAGCCACGGGGCATCGCTCGTCAACAGGAACTGCGCGGCGCGCAACCCATCGGCGTGGCTCACGGTGAATGTCTGCAGCGTGTCGCCCGGTCCGGTGAACCCGCCGCGGCGCAGCGCCGCCGGCGTCCCGTCCGCGGTCCGGACGACGTAACGCGAGCCCTGGTGGCCCGCGAACAGCCAGCGATAGGCGCTCTCGATCCTCGGAACACCGTAGCCCTGATCGAGATCGGTCAGTCCGCCGAGCGGCACGGCCGTCGACCGGGTGGCCTGCAGGATGTCGGCGGCGGACACGGGGCGGTGCTCCTGAACCATCGCCGACATCAGGCAGGCCGCGAACCCGGCCATCTGCGGAGCCGCCATGCTGGTGCCCGACTTGATCTCGTCTCCAGTGTTCCAGCGGGGCACGGTGGAGAACGCCTGTCCGGGCGCCAACACGTCGGGCTTGGCCGTCGCTCCGCCGCGCGAGCTCCACCACCCCATCCGGTCCGGAGGCGGGACGCTGGCCTGCGGGGGCCGGGTGAAGGCGCCCGGCTCCAGCGCACCGACCGAGAGCGCGAGGTCCGCCGATCCCGGGAACTCCACCGTGGAGATGCCGGGACCGTCGTTGCCGGCGCTGATAGCCATGACGACGTTCGGGTGGAGCAGCAGAAAGGCGTTGATCAGCGAATCGATCGCCGCCCGTCCCGCCCGCTCGTTGCCCACGTCGAAGCTCAGGTTCAACACCAGCGGGAGGTTACGCTCGGCGGCAAACCGGGCGGCGTAGTCCATGGCGCGGCGCATACTCCCCGTCGTGGAGATCGCCCCGCGCGCGTCGTTGGCGATCTTGAGCCCCAACAGCTGCGCGCCCGGCGCGACGCCGTCGAAACCGGCGACCCCGAACATCCAGTGTCCCGCGGCGATGCCGGCGACGTGCGTGCCGTGACCGTACGTATCGAAGTACAGATCGAGGTCCGGCACGCCACCCGAGTCGGCGAAATTCGCCGCCAGGGTCAACGGCTGCCGGCCGAGCGCGATGGTCTCCCGCCCCTGCCGATAGTCGTGCAGGGGCTGCTCGTCCTCGAACGAGCCGTTCAGGTTCGAGTCGAAGAACACCACCCAGCCGTCGCTGGCCTTCACGACGACCACCGGAAAGGCATCGGTATTGGTGCCGTTG
This sequence comes from Gemmatimonadota bacterium, assembly GCA_041498155.1. GTDB lineage: Bacteria > Gemmatimonadota > Gemmatimonadetes > Gemmatimonadales > GWC2-71-9 > DASTHG01. The sequence goes on from JBGQHV010000003.1 coordinate 13,157, forward strand.
CCGTTGACGTCGGACGCCGGCAGCGGACCGAGGGGCAGCTCCTTGAACACGCCGGTATACCAGCTCGTCCCGACGGCGAGGCGGCCGACCCGCGCGGCACCCCGCAGCGTCCGCCCGGCGATGACCAGGGTCCCATCGGTCCCGGGGGTCACCGGCTGGAGCGCGACGTGGCCCTCGCCGGAGAAATCGCGCAGATCCAACACCTTGGGCGCGCCCGTGGACGTGACGATGAGTCCGGCGACACCGGGATCGATTCCGGAATCCAGGATGCCGATCAGAATGCCGCGGCCGTCGTAGGTCTGATGGGCGGCGCGGAACGCCTCGATGCCGGTGCTCTTCAGCGGCATGAGACCGGCCTGCAGCGCGAGGTGCGGCGGCACCGTGGGATCCGCCAGGCGGGGCGGCGCCACCGGCGTCGCATCGGGCGTGGCGGCGGGCGGCGCGGGAGCAGTCCCTGTGGCGTGGGTCGCTGTCGCCGGTGCCGGTGGCGGCGCCGCAGCATGCCCGCCGCACGCGGCGGCCAGCACGAGCACCAGGGACCTGCGCGGTGACGTCATGAGGTGGGTGCGAGGACGAACGCCCCGAGGTGCGGGCCGGGGAATTCGGCGGCGACCTCGAGCAGGAACGCGAGGGTGTCGCGGGTGTCCTCGGGCAGCACGACAGCGTCGACATGGCCGCGCGCGCCGGCGTGGCGGGCGTCGAGCTGGTGCTCGTAGTCGCCCCGCATCGCGTCCACCGCAGCCGCGTTTTCCGGGCGGGCGACGTCGTTGCCGAACACCGCCTGCACCGCGGACTCCCCTTCCATCACGCCCATGCGCCCCGTCGGCCACGACAAGATGAAATCCGGATCGAACCCCTGTCCGGCCATCGCATAGTATCCGGCGCCGGAAGCGTGATTCGCGGTGAGGACTAGCTTGGGGACGGTGGCCGTGGCCATCGCCTCGACGAAGCGGGCGCCCGCGCGAATGATCCCCGACTGCTCGGCCTCGGTGCCGACCATGAACCCCGAGACATCCTGGAGGAAGACCAGCGGCACCCGCTCCCGGTCGGCGTTCTCGATGAAGTAGGCCACCTTCTCGGCGCTCTCGGTGTAGACGATCCCGCCGATGCGGGGCGGCTGGCCCTGCTTGCCTTTGATCACGCCGCGCGCGTTGGCGATGATCGCGACCGTCCGCCCCGCGATACGCGCATGGCCACACAGCATCTCATGGCCGACGTCGGGCTGGAACTCGTCGAACCGCCCGGCGTCGATCAAACAATCGAGCACGGCCCGGACGTCATAGCTCATGCGGTGATCGGGCGGCAGCAGCTCGTACAGATCGGTAGCCGCGCGCTTGGGAGCAACCGCGCCCGGAGCCGGGTGTGGCGTATGCGGCAGCCGGCCGACGTAGTCACGCATCATCTCGAGACAGAGGGCGTCGGTCTTGGCGCGATAGTGTGCGACCGCGCTGACCGCGGTGTGGGTCATCGCGCCGCCCAGGGTCTCCGCGTCCACCGTCTGCCCCGTCGCGCCCTTCACCAGATTCGGTCCGCCCAGCCCCATGAACGACGTGCCTTCGACCATGAAGATCACGTCCGAGAGGGCCGGCAGGTACGCGCCGCCGGCGATACACGGGCCCATCACGGCGGCGATCTGCGGCACCCGCAGGTAGCGACGCATGATGGAGTTGTAGTAGAAGATCCGGGCGGCGCCGTACTGGCCCGGAAACACGCCGCCCTGATAAGGAAGATTCACGCCCGCCGAATCCACGAGGTAGACGATCGGGATCCGCTGCCGCATCGCGATCTCCTGCGCCCGCAGGATCTTCTTGATTGTCTCCGGCCACCACGATCCAGCTTTCACCGTCGCATCGTTGGCGACCACGACGACCGGCCGCCCCAGGATACGGCCGAGCCCTGTGACGACGCCCGCCGCGGGGGCCTGTCCGTCGTACTGATCCGACGCCACGAGCAGACCGATCTCGACCCACGGACCGCCCCGGTCGAGGAGCCCCGTGATCCGCTCGCGCGCCGTGAGCTTCCCCTGGTCGTGCTGGCGCCGGATCTTCTCGGCCCCACCGCCCTGCTCCAGGCGCTTGGCGAGCTCTCGATATTCCGCGGACAGCGTTCGGAGACGACTCATCGAGGCTGTTGGGCGGCCCATTCCTGGATGTACTTGATCAGGTCGCCCGTCGGGGTGCCCGGTCCGAACAGCTTCCCCACCCCTTGCCGCTCGAGCTCGGTCATGTCTTCGGGAGGAATGATGCCCCCGCCGGTGAGCAGCACGTCGTCGCGGCCCGCCTGGTGCAGCAGTGAGCGCACGCGCGGGAAGAGCGTCATGTGCGCGCCGGAGAGTATGGACAGCCCGACGACGTCTACATCCTCCTGGATCGCCGCCTGGGCGATCATTTCGGGGGTCTGGTGCAGACCGGTGTAGATCACCTCCATGCCGGCGTCGCGCAGCGCCGCCGCCACGACCTTGGCCCCGCGGTCGTGGCCATCCAGGCCGGGCTTGGCCACGAGCACCCGGATCGGGCGCTGCGTGCGCCCCGTGGTGGCTGGGGTCATCCCCGTCGGAACCGCAGCAGCGCCGCGAGCCCGTCCACCGCGCGCCGCGTCCGGTCGTCGACCAGCACGTCGACTTGTGCGCGCTGCGCCAGCGCCTCCTCCACGGCGTCGTCGAGCCGGACGTCTTCGTCACGGCCGTCCACCAGCAGCGTGCGCACCTGGCCGCGCTCCAGCGCCTTCCGCGTCGGCTCGATCCCGTTCACGGCCCACCCCGTGCCCAGGCCGTCTTTCACGGCATCGGCGTGCGCCCGCTCCCAAGCGCGCTCGCGCTCATCGCGCAACGCCAGTGCGGCTTCGCGAACCTCCGCCGGCGTGAGGGTCTTGGGATTGAGCCGCACGACCCCGAACAGCAGGTCGTGGAGGTAGGTGTGCAGGTGCGGGACCAGGGCCGCCGCGTCGACACCGACGCCCGCCACGACCAGACCGGCGAGCGGCGTCTGGGTGTTGATGCGAAAGATCTCCTCGGCGACCCGGGCGTAGTGGCGGTGCTTCTCCTCGCGGATACGCCCGTGATGCCCGTGCTCGCCAGCGGAGGCGAGCACCCCGCCGCGCATCACCTGCCGCTCGCCGTGGAACTTCTCGGTGCGCGACGCGGGAGAGGTGATCCCCGGGAGCTCCGTGATGCCGAACGCGCCCACCGAGAAGAACCGGGCGCCCGTGCGGTCGCACGCGGCGACGAGGATCGTGCCGAACTCCTGCTCGAGCGCCACCAGCTCCCGCATCGCCGGCGTGTCGGCGACCACGAGGCGCGAGCGGTGGACCTGTGGGAGCGCGATGACCTCGAACAGACCCAGGGGACCGCACGCGAAAAGCGCGACACCTCGGGCCTGCGGCAGGCGGCCGGGATCCTCGAGATACCGGAGCACGCGACCCAGGTCCGCCGCCACGGCTTCGCGCTCCTCCCGCGGCAGGGAACGCCGGGCCAGACCGGCAACGGTCTCTTTCACGCGGTTCTTCATCTTAATGAGGTACTTGCCGCGGGTCTTGTCGCGCGGCTCGAGCTTCAGATAGCACGAGACGACGAGGTGGCCGCCCGGCGCGATCGCGCCGAGACGTTCCAGGACTTCGTGCACCGTCCCCGATCCCGGGCCGACCGGCAGCGCCGCCATCAGAAGAACACCGGCTCCCGGTAGGCGCCGTAGACGCGCTCCAGTGCGTGGCGGATCTCGTAGAGGGTGCAGTAGGCGCGGGCGCAATCGAGCATTGGACCGATCACGTTCTGGTCCGCCTCGGCGGCCTGACGCAGCGCTTCCAGCCGCCGGTCGACCAGGGCCTGATCCCGCCGGGCGCGGAGGGCCGCCACGCGCTGGCGTTGCGAGTCCTCGGCGTCGTTGGTGACCCGGAGCACTTCCACCGGATGATCGTCTTCCGAGATGAACTCGTTCACGCCGACGATGACCCGTTGCTGCTCCTCCACCTGCCGCTGGAACTCCGCCGCCGACCGGGCGATCTGCCGCTGGAACCAGCCGCTCTCGATGCCCCGGACCACGCCGCCGATCGACTGGATCTCGGCGAACAACGCCTCCGCTTCACGCTCCAGTTGATCGGTGAGCGCTTCGAGATAGTAGGAGCCTCCCAGCGGATCGATCACCTCGGGGATGCCCGTCTCGTGCGCGAGGATCTGCTGGGTCCGCAGGGCGACCTGTACCGCCTGTTCGGTCGGCAGGGCGAGCGTTTCGTCCAGCGAATTGGTGTGCAGCGACTGGGTGCCACCGAGCACCGCGGCGAGCGCCTGATAGGCGACGCGCACGATGTTGTTCATCGGCTGCTGCGCCGTGAGCGTCACCCCGGCGGTCTGGGAGTGGAATCGGAGCATCCAGGACCGCGGGTTCTTGGCGCCGTAGCGCTCACGCAAGTGGCGCGCCCAGATGCGCCGGGCGGCGCGCAGCTTCGCGATCTCCTCGAAGAAGTCGTTGTGGATGTCCCAGAAGAACGACAGGCGGTGGGCGAAGTCGTCCACGTCCAACCCCCGCGCCACCCCGCGCTCGACATAGGTGAACCCGTTGGCCAGCGTGAACGCCAGCTCCTGGGCCGCGGTCGCGCCCGCCTCGCGGATGTGGTAGCCGGAGATCGAGATCGTGTTCCACAGCGGCGTGTGCTCGGCGCACCACTCGAACATGTCGACGATGATCTTCAGCGCCGGCTCCGCGGGGTACACCCACGCGTGCTGCGCCATGTATTCCTTGAGGATGTCGTTCTGGACGGTGCCGCGCAGCTTCGCGATCGGCACGCCCTGCCGCTCGGCAGCGGCGACGTAAAAGCAGAACAGGATCGCCGCCGGCCCATTGATCGTCATCGACGTGGACACCTGATCGAGCGGGATGCCGGCGAACAGCGTCTCCATATCGGCCAAGCTCGAGATCGCGACCCCGCACCTCCCCACCTCCCCCTCGGAGCGCTGGTGATCGGAGTCGTATCCCATCAGGGTGGGAAAGTCGAACGCCACGGACAATCCCGTCTGCCCGCGCTCGAGCAGGAACTTGTAGCGTCGGTTGGTGTCCTCCGCCGTGCCGAACCCGGCGAACTGGCGCATCGTCCACAGCCGGCCCCGGTACATCGTCGGATGAATGCCGCGCGTGAACGGGTACGCGCCGGGTGTGCCCAGCTGCGCTTCCGGACTCCACCCGTCCAGGTCCTGCGGCGAGTACAGCGGCTTCCGCTCGATGCTCATCGCCTGGCTCCAGTTCTGGCGTGATCCACGATTGCCGCGGCAACCTCGTAGGGACTCCGTTTCCCCGCCGACATGTCGTCCAGGGCGTCCACCAGCATCGCCTCGGCCGAGCCGCTGTTCCACAGCCACTGCAGCAGCGCCCGGTTCACCGCCGTCCGCGTCCGCTCGGCGAGCCGCTCCCGCCGCCGCTGGTGCAGCATGCCGCTCGACTCAAGGTACGCACGGTGCCGGTCCAGCGCCTCGACCAGCTGGACGATTCCTTCACCGCGGGCCGCGACCGTCAGCAGGACCGGCGGCTCCCACGTCGCCGGATTGGCGGATGGTCGGATGGACGGATGCAGGTCTCTCGAAGTGCCATCCGTCGATCCGCCGATCCGCCCATCCGTTTGGGGGCGGGGAGCATGGTGCGGCGCGACATGTCGAAACGCATTGCCGCGCCGGATCCCCAGCGTGACCTCGATTTCGCGCTGCAGCGTCTCGGCGCCGGGGCGATCGGCCTTGTTGACCACAAACACATCGGCCACTTCCATCACCCCGGCTTTCAGCGTCTGAATGGCGTCCCCCGATTCCGGCACCAGCACCAGCGCCGTGGTCTCGGCCGTCCGCGCCACATCGAGCTCCGTCTGCCCCACCCCGACGGTCTCGATCAGGATGCGATCGAACCCGAATGCCGCCAGCACGTCGCATACTTCTTCGGTGGTGGTGGCGAGCCCACCCAACGAGCCGCGCGTCGCCATCGACCGAATAAAGACCCCGGGATCGAGGCTCACCGCTTCCATGCGGATCCGGTCACCGAGCAGCGCGCCGCCGCTGAACGGGCTCGTCGGATCCACGGCAACGACTGCAACCTTCAGGCCCGCAGCGCGATACTGCTGAATCAGCTGCTGCGTGAGGGTGCTCTTCCCGGCCCCAGGCGGTCCCGTGATGCCGATGCGCCGCGCGGTGGTCCGACCAGCTCGCTCGTGCGCGTGGCCCAGCACCTGCTCGAACCCGTCCCGCTGATTCTCGACGAGACTGATGGCCCGGGCGAGCGCGGTCGTATCGCCGCGGTCGAGACCATCGAGCAACAAAGATAGGGATGCCGGGGCCATCATGCCTCACCACTATCGAGCACGATCGGCCGCACCGGCGCCCGCCGTACGGCGACGCGCTCGACGCGCTGCGCCGACGCCGCCAGAACATCGAATTCCAATCCGCCGAGCAGGAATCGCTCACCGGTACGCGGGATTCGCCCCAGGGCTTGGGTCAGAAGGCCGCCGACGGTTTGCGCCGCGCGGCTCACGGGTCCCGTCCCCAGCCGTTCGCTCAGCGTCGTGGCCGGTGCCGCGCCGTCCAGCTCGACGAGCGCCGGGGGACCGGCCGCCAGGATCGCCGCCGTTTCCGCGGTGGGCGGACCTTCCAGCACCTCGCTCACGAGGTCGCGCAGCAGATCTTCGAAGGTCACGAGGCCGGCCGTCCCCCCGAATTCATCGAGCACCACGGCGAGGTGGCTCTTGCCGCGCTGCATCTCCAGCATCAGGTCGGCCGCGCGGCGGGTTCCCGGCACCGAGAGGACGGGATGGACCCGCAGCGGCCCGTCGGGCGCGAGCGTGAGGAAATCGAACGCATGCGCCGCCCCTACGATCTCGTCCAGTGACCCGCGATAGACAGGATACCGGCTGTACCCCGACTGCACGAACACGTGGGCGGCCTCGGCCGCCAGCATCCCCTCGGGAAGCGCGACGACGGCCGTCCGCGGCGTCATCAACTCGGCCACCGGCCGGTCGGAGAACGCGAGCACGCCCGAAACCACTTCCATTTCGTCCGATGCCGCGAGCACGCTCGCGTCGCCGGTCAGCACGGCGGCGAGCGTGCCGCGCGCCGAGGGGTCACGGTGCGGGATGAACGGGGCGAGGACCCGGGCCGCGCGCTCCATCCACGGCACCGCCGGGGCCACGATGCGCTCCGGCCAACGCCGGCCCACCGTGCGGGGCAGCAGGTACGCGGCCGTGACGAACGCGGGAACGATCACCAGCACGCTGACGATGCCGAGGAAGGTCAGAGTGAAGCGCGCGAACAAGGCCGGGATCGCCGCTGCGGCCAGCAGCACACCCAGCGTCGTGAGTACGTTGGCCGTGGCGAGCACCCGTGCCGGATCGCGCAGCGCCTGCGCCGTCGCCGGCGCCCCGCGCAGCTTGTAGGACACCCAGCGCGTGAGCTCCGCCTGGCTCACGGCCGCGGCCGACACACCGATCGCGGCCGACGTCCCGGCGAGCCCCAACCCCAGTACCAACAGCACCAGAGGCCAGATCATCGCGGCTCGAAATACACGCGCCGCACCCGGCGCCGCTCCACCCGCTCGACCACTACCCGGAAACCATCCAGCGTGAGCTCTTCTCCCGCACGGGGCACGCGACCCAGCTCGGAGTAGATCAGCCCGCCGACCGTCGAGACCTCCGGGTGCGTGAATGGACGGCCCAGGGCCGCCGACAGCTCGTCCAGCCCCACGCCGCCGTCGACCCACACCCGCTCGCCCTCGCGGCGGATCTCCGGGGCGGCCTCGGTGTCGTGCTCGTCGCGAATCTCGCCCACGATCTCCTCGAGCACGTCTTCCCGTGTGATGAGTCCCGCTGTCCCACCGAATTCGTCCACGACGACCGCGAGATGAGCCGGCCCGCGCTGGAAATCACGCAGCTGCGAATCGAGCGTCTTCGTTTCGGGAACGATCGCCGCCGGACGGATCAGATCCTGCCAGCGCGAGACCCCGGCGCTGCTTGGCAGCCCCATGGCCAGCGGCACCAGGTCCTTGGCGTATAACACGCCCACGAGATTGTCGGGCGCGCCGTCGAACACCGGCAGCCGGGTGTGCTCGCTCGACCGGAACCGCTCGAGCACCTCGTCGATCGTCGCCGCCTGGTCGACGCCGATCATGTCGAGTCGGGGCGTCATGACCTCGTCTACCGTCGTATCGGCGAGGGAGAACACGCCGAGCAGCACGTCGCGCTCGGTGTCCCCCAGGGCCGGCGTCGCCAGGCCCGTCGCCCCGACCAGCGTGTGAAGCCCGCGGTCCACGCCGGTGAGCAGCCGCAGCAGCGGCGCGAATGGGGGCAGGGTGCGCCGTCCCAACGGGAAGGCGAGCGACGCGAGCTCGGGCGCGAGCCGGGCGATACTGCGCGGCAGCGCGTCCCCCAACACGAAGAGGAGCAGCACGGCGATGCCGACCGCGCCAAGCGCGGCGGCCCAGGGCCGCTCCCACCAGCGCACGGCGTCGGCTGCGGCCACTGCCCCCAACACGAGGAGCGCGAGCCGGGACACGTGGAAGGCGCGATGCAGCGGGATGCGAGCCCCGGTGGCGACCGGCGGTGCGTCGCCCAGAGTGTGCGACGTCTCGCCCACGGCCGCTTCCTCCCCCAGCGCGAGGAATCCCGCCCACGCCGCGGCGAGCACTGCGACGAGCGCCGCTCCCCAGACGAGCGCCATCACCGAGCCCCCCCGCTCACCAGGCGGCGCACATAGCGCTCCTGGCGGCGCCACATCGAGGAGCGCATCCGGCCAGCGCCTTCCGGATGATCGTAGCCCAGTACGTGGAGCGTCCCGTGAACGGCCAGACGCACCAGCTCTTCCCCGACCGCTGCCCGCCCCCGTCCCTTGGGCGCCTCGCTCCCCTGCCCTCGGGCGTAACGCTCGGCCGCGGCGGGACAGACGTACACATCCCCCAGGACGCGGCCATCGGGCTGGGGCAGGGTGAACGCCAACACGTCGGTGAGTCCCCGTCGCCCGGTGACGCGGCGGTTCAGCCGTCGCATCGCCGGCGCATCGAGGAACGCCAACTCGACGCGCGTGTCGCGCGCCCCTTCCCAGCGCAGCACCCGCGCGGCCACCCGGGCCAGACGCTCAGCTGCCGGCGGCCGGACGCGCCGGCTGCCAGGCTTTCGTGATGCCGCCACTGGACTCGGGGTAGTCGATGCGGTTGTGGTACATCCCGGTGAGCACGCGCACGAATTCCGCGCGCACCTGGTCGAGCTGCTGCAGGGTGAGCGGCGCCTCGTCCAGCTCGCCCGCCGTGAGCCGTCCTTTCACGATCTGGTCGATCGCCGCTTGCAGCTTGGCGGGCGTCAGCACTTCGAGCACCCGTAACGAGGCTTCGACCGAGTCGGCGAGCATCGCGATAGCGGTCTCCACCGAGCGCGGTCGTGGGCCCGGGTAGCGAAAGTCCTCGCGCCGCACACCGGGCTCGCCCTGCTTCTTGGCGCGATCGTAGAAATAGGCGATCTCGGTCGTCCCATGATGCTCGGGAATGAAGGCGGTCACGATTTCGGGGAGGCCGGCCTCCCGCGACAATCGCAGGCCCTCCGTCACGTGCAACCGGATGATCTCGGCCGATTGCGCCGCCGGGAGACGGTCGTGCGGATTGCCGCCCAGCGCCTGGTTCTCGACGAAGTACTGCGGGCTGGCCAGCTTGCCGATGTCGTGGTAGTAGCACCCCACCCGTCCTAGCAGTCCGTTCGCGCCGATCCGGTTGCACGCCGCCTCGACGAGGTTCGCCATCGCCACGCTGTGCGCGTAGGTCCCGGGCGCCTCGAGCGACAGCCTCCGCAGCAGCGGGCGCGAAGGATCGGACAGCTCGAGCAGCGTAAGGTCGGTCGTGATCCCGGCGACCCGCTCGGCCATCGGCAACAGGAGAATCGTAAGGGACGCCGACACGAGTCCGTTCGCCGTGCCGAACAGCGCGCGCGTCCCGATCTCCCGCAACGGCCAGTCGCTCGCCAGGCCGAGGGCGAGCGTCCCCACCAGGTAGCCCAACCCCACCAGCAGCACCGCCAGGTACAGGTGCGTCCGGCGACGCAGCGTCTTCACCGAGAGCGCCGCCGTCACCCCGCCCGTGAAGCACAGAAAGAGCACGGGCGAATCCTGGAACACCGGCTGGGTGCCGATGAGCACGGCGAGGATCATGGCCGCGATCATCGAGACGCGGCCGTTGAACAGCACCGTGAGCATCATCGCCGTGAACGGGAGCAGGATCAGCTCGCCGTGGGCCGGGGCGGTGCGGGCCACGGCCGCGGCGGCGAGGATAGTGCACGCGAAGAACCCGGACACCGTGCCGACCTGCCGCACCTTGGCATAGGTCTCGCGGCGATAGAAGAACATCAGGACCCAGAAGACCGACACGATCAACAGATTGCGCAGCAGCGTGCCGATGGTGCCACCTACCGTACTGCTCGTCGCCGCGCCACGTCGGACGAGCTCCGCGTGCAGCGCCGAGAGGCGCTCCTCGGTCGGGCCCGTGACAATCTGTCCGGCCGTGACAAGCACGTCGCCCTGGCGTACCGCGTACTTGCTCCGTTCCACTCCCGCGGCGAGCTCGCTCTTGCGCCGCGCCGTCTCGAGGTCGTTACGCACCAGCGTAGGGCGGAACAGGCGTCGCACCACCTTGAGGAAGACCAGGTCGCCGGTGCTCGAGCCAGGATCCGGATGCATCGCCTGGGCGCTCTGCAGCACCCCGCTGAATGTGAACACCTGGCCGCGCGGCACCGGGGTTTCGGCGGCGCCGCGTCGCACGATGAGCTCGGGCCCGGAATCGGGCTCCAAGGTCATGGCGGTCCCCGGCGCCAGGGTGCGCTCGAACAGATCGGTCACCGCCCGCTCCAGCGAATGACGCCGGCCCGCTTTCGTCAGGTAATCCGCGTCCGCGCCGGAGAGCGGGACCCCCGCGCGCTGCGCAGCCAGGGTGATGGAGTCGCGACCCTTACGCGCGGCGCTGTCGACGGCGGCGAAGAACGCGCGGGATGTCGCCTTCACGCTGTCATAGGCCGCCGCGCGGAACTCGTAGATCGGGCGGGCCGTGGCCGCCACGGCGTCCGCTTCGCGGCGCAGCTCCTCGTCGCTCTTCGACACGACGAAATCGAAGGGCGCGACGACCTCCCGGTCGGCACGCACGCCGATCGTGAGCAAGGGAGCGAGATCGGTGACCCCGGAGGGGAACGCGACCTGGGCGAGGACGGCGAGGCCCACCACCCACACCCAGCGCGCGAAGTGATAGCGCGCGACAGCGCCGCGCGTCGGCTTGGCGCCCATCAGCCCTGCGCGTCCTCGGCGTACGCGCGGATGATATCCCGCACCAGCCGGTGCCGGACCACGTCGGTGTCCGCGAGATAGCAGAACCCGATGCCCTCGATGCCGGGCAGAATCCGTTCGATCTGCAGCAACCCCGAATCCTCGCGGTTCGCGAGATCGATCTGGGTTTTGTCCCCGGTGATCACCGCGCGCGAGTTCACGCCCAGCCGCGTGAGGAACATCTTCATCTGCATACCGGTGGCGTTCTGCGCTTCGTCGAGGATCACGAACGCATCGGACAACGTGCGCCCGCGCATGTAGGCGAGCGGAGCGATCTCGATGACGCGGGTCTCCAGCGCCTTCTGGACGCGGTCGCGCGGCATCATGTCTTCCAGCGCGTCATACAGCGGCCGCAGATACGGATCCACCTTCTCCTGCAGGTCACCAGGCAGGAAGCCCAGATTCTCCCCGGCCTCCACGGCCGGCCGCGCCAGGATGATGCGACGCACCCGCTTGCGCGCCAGCGCGTCGACCGCCGCAGCGACGGCGAGGTAAGTCTTCCCCGTGCCCGCCGGCCCGATCCCCACCACGATGTCGTGTTGCGCGATGAGCGCGAGGTAATCCCGCTGGCCGGCCGTCTTCGGCTGGATGACCCGGCGCAGCCCGGGGAGGATGATCTTCGTCTCACCGGCCGCCGGAGCGCCTTCGGTGAGAGTCCCCGCCTCTCCCTCCAGCACCAGCCGCTCGACGTCGTGGACGTCGAGCATTTCGCCCATGCGGGCGAGATCCACCATCGCCTGGGCCACCGGTGCCGCGCGTTCGACCGCGGCCGTCGGTCCCTGCAGCGTGAGGTTGTCGCCGCGCAGTGATAGGCGCACCCCCAGACGGCGCGTGAGCTCGACGAGGTTGCCGTCGTTCACGCCGGCCAGCGACAGCAGATCCACCCCTTCCACGGAAAAGCGCCGGACCGCGTCTTCGCTCACGGCACCGTCCGGATGTGGAGCGTCGCGAGATCTTCCGCGCGCGCCGGTGCGGGCGCCCCCTCGAACAGGGCCCGCGCCGCCGCGGTCTTGGGGAACGCGATCACGTCGCGCAAACTGCCAGCGCCCGCCAGCAGCATCGTCGTTCGATCGAATCCGATGGCGAATCCACCGTGCGGCGGCGCGCCGGCCGCCAGGGCGCCCAGGAGGAACCCGAACCGCGCCTCGGCCTCCTCGGACGTCAGGCCCAGATGTTCGAACACCCGCCGTTGAATCACGGGATCCGTGATCCGGATGGAGCCCGAGCCGAGCTCGTTGCCGTTGTATACGGCATCGTAGTGCTGCGCGCGACACGCGAACGGCTCGCGATCGAGCTTCGCCAGGTCGTCCGGGTGCGGCGACGTGAACGGGTGATGGGCGAACACCGGGGCGCCCGTGTCCGGATCCGGCTCGAACAGGGGAAAGTCCACCACCCAGCAGAAAGCGTGCGCCGTACGCGGCGTCGGACCGAGCCGCCGGATCACGTCCTGCCGCACCCGATCGAGCACCGGCGACGTCACCCGGTCCGGACCGACGGTCATCAGCGCCGCGTCGCCGTCCCCGATGCCCAGCTGGCCTAGCGCGTCGAGCGTGAATTGCTTGGCCACCGATCCCGACAGGTCCCCGCCTTGCCGCTTCACCCACGCGAGGCCCGCGCCGCCCAGCTGCTTCGCCGCCGCCGCGAGCTGGTCGACGTCCTTGCGTGACAGCGCGCCGCCGCCGCGGACGGCGATCCCGCGGACGCGCGCCCCGTTGGTCAAGGCGGACTCGAAGAACGGGACCGCCAGCGGCCGCACCGCGGCCGTCCAGTCCGCGATCTCCAGCTCGTAGCGCAGGTCGGGCTTGTCCGAGCCGTAGCGTTCCATCGCCTCGCGCCACTGCAGCCGCGGGAACGGTCGCGGGATCACGTGCCCGGCCTCCTCCCACAAAGCGACCAACACCGCCTCCACGAACCCGAGCACGTCCTCCTGGCCCACGAATGACGCTTCGATATCGATCTGTGTGAACTCGGGCTGGCGGTCGTTGCGCGAGTCTTCGTCGCGAAAGCAGCGCGCCAGCTGGAAGTAGCGGTCGAATCCCGAGACCATGAGGAGCTGCTTGTAGATCTGGGGCGACTGGGGAAGCGCGTAGAACTCTCCCGGATGCACGCGCGACGGGACCAGGTAGTCGCGCGCGCCTTCGGGGGTCGGCTTGGTGAGAATCGGCGTTTCGATCTCGAGGAACTCCAGCTCGGAGAGCGTCCGACGCGCCCGCTGCAGCAGGCGATGACGCAGCATCAGATTCGCCTGGAGCTCGGGGCGACGGAGGTCCAGATGACGATACTTGAGCCGCAGCTCCTCGGCCGGGAGCTCCTCGCCTTTGCCGCGCGCGACCGGAATGGCCGGCGTGCCGGCCGGCCCCACGACGCGCAGCGAGCGGGCGTGCACCTCGATCTCACCCGTCAGGAGATCGGTGTTCTGCATGTTGGCCGGACGCGCCACGACCTCACCGTCCACCAGGACGACGGACTCCACGCCCACCGATTGCGCCGCCGCGACGATGTCGGCCGACGCCCACGCGGGACCGATCGCCACCTGCACCAGGCCATCGCGATCGCGCAGGTCGAGGAATACGATGCCGCCCAGGTCGCGGCGCCGATGCACCCATCCACCCAATCGCACCGAGCGCCCCGCGTCCGAACGGCGCAGGGCGCCACACCGATGCGTCCGCAAAGTCGTCCCACTCACTCCTACGCGCCCTCCGCTTCGAGAATCGCCCGGTAGAATTCCTGCGGCGTCCGTGCGGCCAGCAGCCGTGCCCGAACCCCTTCCTGGCGTACCAGCCGCGAGATCCGGCTCAGCGCTTTCACGTGCGCCCCTGCCATCGCTTCCGGCCCCGCCAGCAGAAAGAACAGCCGCACCGGCTGACCGTCGATGGTTTCGTACCGCACCGGGTTCGGGCTGGTGCCCGCCACGATGCCCAGGCCCGCCATCGCCGGTGAGCGTCCGTGTGGCACCGCCACGCCATGCCCGATCCCCGTCGGAAACTGACGCTCCCGCTCCAGGATCGCCGCCAGCACCTCTTCGCCCAGGCCCCCGTCGCCGGGAAGCAGGATCCCCACCAGTTCCCGCAGCACCCCCTCCTTATCGCTGGCCTGGAGCGGGATGCGGATCCGGTCGGGAGTGAGCAGGTCGGTCAGGCGCACGGCGTCCCGTAAGTGGTGTAAACTGTTGAATGTAGTTAAGTTGGGCGAACAGCGCTACGGCACTCCCTGAACCCAAAATCATGCGTTCCTCCGGTCTCTTTCTCCTGCTCGCGGTCACCGTCCCCGCCCGGACCCTCCCCGGCCAGGCCGCCGCCGGAAGCGAACTGTGGCGGCTGGCGGCAGCCACGGTGCCCCTTCCCGCGGCGCTCGCGTCCGGGGCGGCCGCGTCGTTCTGGAATCCGGCGCAAGGGATGTCGGGCCGAGGACAGATCGGGTTGGACCTGATCCAGACGCCGGCCGCCGTGGGCGCCACCGGCTTGATCGGCGCGATCCGGCTGCCGTTCGCGCATGTGGGAACGGTCGGCTTCGTGTACGCCCGGATGGGGCTGGGAGACCTGGTCCGCACCACCGACAGCCCCGATCCCGACGGCACGACGATTCCGTTTTACACGCAAAGCGCCAGCGCCACGTGGGCCCGGGCGCTCGGCACGACGAGTCTCGGCGCGGCCCTGACCTACCACGACACCCGGTTCGACGGAACGCGGATCGATCGGTGGACGCTCGACCTGGGCGTCACCGAATCGCTGCTCGGGAACCGGCTGCGCGTCGCGGCAGGAACCAGAGGGATGCGGCGGCTGGGGAACGATCCCGCGCAGGACGTGAACGTCGGATTCGAGTTTCGGGCCTGGCGCGGCACGCTCTGGGGCACGACCGCCGGAGCATTGGTGGCGCGCTACGGAATCGCGTTCGGCCACCCCGGCGGCACCGATCACCAGCTCGGCGCCGGTCTCGAGGTGGGGACGTCGCTGTCGTTCGACGCGATTCTCGCCCGTGAGGCAAGCTACGGAAACGCCGCCTGGCGTAGCGCCGCGGGCGTTCGCATCGCGGTGGGCCGGTACCGGATGTCGTTCGCGCGCGACGGCGGCGTGTCGGACCTGGGCTCCACCTTTCGCGTGGGGCTCGAGGCGCGCCTCAAGTGACGGACCTGCTCTCGCTCACCCCCACGGACGCCGGTAGCGCGCTGGCACAGTGGCTGGAGCAGCGAGGCGAGCCGGTTTACCGGCTGCGTCAGATCGTTCCGCGCCTGTGGCAGCGCCCGGTGGCCGCGTGGAGCGACGCCAGTGATCTCCCGGCTCCGTTGCGGGCCGCGCTGAGCGACGCTTTCCCGCTGCCGCGGCTCACGCTGGCGGTCCATCAGGTGTCCCGCGACGGTACCGAGAAATACCTCTGGCGCCTGGCGGACGGCGAGGCGATCGAATCCGTGCTCATTCCGGAGGGAAAGCGACGCACGCTGTGCATCTCGTCGCAGGTCGGCTGTGCCTTGGGATGTGTGTTCTGCGCCACCGGGCGGATGGGGTGGCGCCGTCACCTCACTCCCGGAGAGATCGCCGGTCAGGTCCGGGAGGTGATGCTGCTGGATGTCGCCAAGCGTCCCACCAACGTGGTCTTCATGGGTATGGGCGAGCCACTGCTCAACTGGGACGCGGTGAACATCGCGCTGACCATTCTGAACGACGCCCAGGGCTGCGGCATCGGCGCGCGGCACATCACGCTGTCGACGGTCGGAATCCTCCCCAACCTCGCGCTCTTCGCGAAGCGGCCGGAACAGTTCCGGCTCGCGTTGTCGTTGCACGCACCGACCGCGGCGGCTCGCCGGGCACTGATGCCGATTGAGAAGAAGTACGCGCTCCCGGACGTGTTGCAGGCACTGCGACAGTTCTCGCGCCGGGTGACGCTAGAGTACGTCCTGATCGGCGGGGCGAACGATTCCCTGGAGGCGGCGGACGCTCTCGCGGCGATCGCCCGACCGCTTGCGGCGCATGTGAATCTGCTGCCGCTCCACCCTGGCGGAGCGCCCGACCTCACGCCCAGCCCGCGGGCGCAGATGCTGGCGTTTGAGCGGCGGCTGCGCGGGCATGGAGTCGAAGCCGTGCTGCGGCGCAGCCGCGGGCTGGATATCAGCGCCGCGTGTGGACAGCTACGGGTGGAGCTCGACCGGCGCCCGCGCGACAAAGTCGGCGCCCAGGAGCACGCTCACGTCGACTAACCGGGTCGAGTCGAGCTGCACCGCCACCGTTCCCACCTTGAGCGCGCGCCGTACCCGTTCCCCCGCCCCGCGGTCGCCGCGGCGCACGAGGATGCGCGTGGAGTCCGCCCCGCGATCGCCGAGGGCCTCACCATTGCCGTAGCTCACCACGTCGATACCCGCCCGCCGCAACACGCGTGTGCCGGTGCGGGCCAGGCCCGACGTACCCGTCGTGTTGAGCACTTCCACGACGATGCGCGGGCCGCCCTCTCCCGGCACCTCGAAGGCGGGCCGGTCGTCCCCGTGGCGGCAGGCCGCGAGGGCGGCGAGCCCGACGATCAGGCCGAGACGAGCGCGTTCCAGAAGGCGACCGTCTCGGGTTTCAGACACCAGTGCGACTGGATGATCCATTCGATGCGGCGGCAGGCCACGTCGCGCAGAACCGTCTCCCGCTCAACCGGCATGCGGCTACGCAGGGTGGTCCGAGCCGGCGCGTCGAAGGTGCGTCCCGGATCGAGGTAGTCGGCGAGGTAGAGCATCCGGCCCGCCGCGTCCCACCCGGCGTAGCCCAGCGAGTGGTAGCGCACGGCGTCGAGCACACCCTGGTCGCGCTCTCCGTCGCGGGCGAGTCGATCCGCGCACAGCGGACCGTGATCGAGCTCGGTGGCGGCCGGCGCGTCGCGCAGCGCGTCGTGCAGCCAAGCCGCGCGACGCCAGCGTTCGGCTTCGACCGGCGGAACGTCGAGCGCCGCGGCCCACTCCGTCAGCAGCCGGGCCACGCGCTCGATGTGCGCACGGCGTTCGGGAGTGACGATGGCCCAGGAGGGCAGCATGCGTCAGGCGCGCACGGAGGGGTCGGCACCTACACCCTCACCCAGAACGACGTTGTCGATGAGCCGGGTCGTCCCGACCCGCGCCGCCACCAGCGCGACCGTCGTCTGCGTCACCCGATCGACCCGCGACAGTCCGCCGTCGGCGAGCGCGAAGTATTCCGGATGGACGTCGGGCGCGGCGAGGGCCTCGAGCCCCTTGTGCTGCAGCGTTGCCGGATCCGCCTCCCCCACGCGCCAGGCGCGCTCCACCTCCCGCAACGACCGGAAGAGCACGAGGGCCGATCGCCGTTGATCCGCGGTCAGGTAGGCGTTCCGGGACGAGAGGGCCAGGCCGTCGAGCTCGCGCACCGTCGGCGCGACTTCGATGGCGAGGGGAAAGGCGAGATCACGCACCATTTGCTGCACCAGCATCGCCTGTTGATAGTCCTTGCGGCCGAACACGGCCACATCCGGCTCCACCTGGTGGAACAATTTGGCCACGACGGTCAGCACACCGGTGAAGTGCCCGGGCCGCGCCGCGCCCTCGAGCGTTTCCGCCATCGGACCGGGGGCGACGCGCACCAGTGGCTCCGCGGGATACATCTCCGGCAGCGCCGGCACGAAGATGCAATCCGCCCCCCGCGCTTCGGCCAATGCGTGATCGCGCTCGAGGTCGCGGGGGTAGCGCGCGAAGTCTTCCCCGGGCCCAAACTGCAGCGGGTTGACGAAGATGCTCAGGGCGACGACGTCCGCCACTTCGCGCGCACGATCCAGGAGCCGCAAGTGCCCCTCATGCAGAAACCCCATGGTCGGGACAAACCCGATGCGCCGACCCCGGGACCGCTCGCCGCGGGACCAGGCATGAATCTCGGCGACCGTGGTGAGCACGCGCACCGCAGAAAACAAACGGGGGAGGCCGTGCGGCGGTAGGTCCCCGCCCTACAACAACGCGCGTGCGCACCGGCCGCGCGTGCGCTAGCGTTCGATCTCAATGAACGCGAAGCGCTGGGCGATCCTCCTGGCCGGGTTCGGGACGGTTGCCCCACTCGCCGGGCAGGGACCTCCCCGCCTGGATGACCTGAGCGGCCAGCGGCGGCCTCGGCTCGCCGCGCAGGCCGACACCAACGACTGGGAAGCGTACTTCGACTACGCTGTCGAGTACCTCCGCACCCAACCCGGGCGTGCCCGCCTGGGGTTCTTTTGGGCCGAGCGCCTGAATCCCATCCGAGCTGAGCCGCTGTACGGGCGTTGGGTGGCCTACTGGATGGGCCGGTCGGGGTGGTGGGAAGAGTATGTGCACGAGGCAAAGTCCGTCGTGAACGCCCCGAAGGTGCTGCAGGTGGACTCGTTGTACACCCGCGCGCTGCTGCGCAATCCCTTCGTCGCGCAAACCCTGGGCATTCTTCTCTACGACCAATTGCCCGGTCGCTGGGGTACCGACGATCTCACCCGCGGCCTGCTGGAGTACTCGGCTGGGAAGATGCAGGAGGCGGCGCGCGATTTCGCGATGGTGATCCGTCGCGACCCGCACCGGTACTACACGGTCCACTACGACCGCGCGCTCGCCTTCACTGCATTGCAGTGGTGGGACAGCGCCGCGGTTGAATTGGACCAGATGCTGAACGAGATGCGGGCTCGCGACACGACGCGCATCATCCACACGTACCAGTCCCGAGAGCTGCTGTTGTACGGCCTCGGTCTGTTACGCCTCGCTCAGGGGGATCACCCGGCCGGCCGGGCCGCGTTCGAAGCGGCGCTGGTGGAAGACCTGTCGTTTTTCCCGGCGCACGCGATGCTCGGCGAGCAGGCGCTCCAAGACCGCCACCCCGCGCAAGCGCTGCAGGAATACGCGCTGGCACTCGAGCTGAGTCATGGAGACCTCTGGGCTCGGCTCCAGTATGGCCAGGCCCTCATCCGGGCCGGGAAGCCCCAGGAGGCTGTCGCCCAGTTGGATACAGTGGTCCAGGCGGAACCGCTCTTCGCCGACCCGTATCTCGATTTGGGAACCGCGCGTGCGGCAGCCGGCCAGCCGGAGGCAGCGACGGCGTTCGAGACGTTCCTCCGGCTGGCACCCCGGAATGCGACGGGGAACATCGCCTACGCGCGGGGGCGACTCGCCGCGCTGGCCCACCAACCGCACTAGCGCTCGAACGCGTGGGCGGCGTCCGGATACCGCCCCTCCCGCACCTCCGTGCTGAACGCCGTCACCGCCGTCCGTACCACCTCGGCCAGCGACGCGTACTGCTTCACGAACTTCGCGCTGAAGCGATCGTTCAGCCCCAGCATGTCGTGCAGCACCAGAACCTGCCCGTCGCACGACGGCCCCGCCCCGATGCCGATCGTGGGGATCGTGAGGGACGCGGTGATCTCTCCGGCGAGTGGCGTGGGCACGAGCTCGAGCACGACCGCGAACGCGCCGGCCTCTTCGAGTGCCTTCGCGTCGTTCTTGAGGCGCTGGGCGGTCACGTCGTCCCGGCCCTGCACGCGATAGCCGCCGAGGGCGTGCACCGATTGCGGGGTGAGCCCGATGTGCCCCATCACCGCGATCCCGACGTCCACCAGCGCGCGGACCGTCGGCGCGATGGGCACGCCACCTTCGAGCTTGACGGCGTGGCATCCCGTTTCGGCCATGGCCCGGCCGGCGTTGCGGATCGCTTCCTCCCGGCTGACCTGGTAGGTGAGAAACGGCAGGTCGCACACGACCATCGCGCGCTGGGCGCCACGCCGCACCATGCGCGTGTGGTAGATCATCTGGTCGAGCGTCGCGGAGAGCGTCGATTCGGCCCCGGCGAGCACCTGGTTGACCGAATCGCCCACGAGCAGCGCGTCCACACCGGCACCGTCCAGCAGCCGGGCGAACAGCGCGTCGTAACAGGTGAGCATCACGATCGGATGATGCTGCGCTTTCATGCGCAGCAGATCGTGGGTGGTGACGGGTCGTCCAGGGTCAGCCATGGGCACTCGGGGCCAGGGCATCCAGCTCGGCGAGCTCGCGACGCCAGAAATCCCGATGTGGAAGCTCGGGATGGGGGATGGTGAGCTCCGGCGTGTCGAGCGTGCGGTCGCCGAACCGCACGATGTCCAGGTCGAGCGTCCGGGGGCCCCACCGTTCGCCGCGCTCCCGGCCGCGGTTCGTCTCGATCGCGCGGCAGTGCTCCAGCAGCTCGATCGGCTCGAGGGCCGTTACCAGGAGCACCATCTGGTTGAGATAGGGGCCCTGGGCGATCGGTCCGATCGGCGCCGTCTCCTCGATTTGTGACGCGGCGACGAGATGGGTGTGGAGCAGCGTGGAGAGCCGCATTCGCGCGTAGGCCAGATGGGCGGTCCGCCCGCCCATGTTCGAGCCCAGCGCCACGTACACTCGCTCGAGCTGCCGCATGGAGGGGAATGCTAGTGGGCTAGTCGAGGCTCGCAAAGCCGCGCGTCAGATCGCGCAACCGGGACGCCACCTCTTCCAGCTCGCGGGTCGCGGTCTCGAGATTGCCGAGGCCCATCGCCGCTTCCCCCGCGCGCGCCGAGACGCCCTCGGCCTCCGCCCGGTTCTGCAGCGAGATCGCCGCCACGGCGCTGATCCGCTGGCGCAGCCGGCCAAACGCGTCGTCCTGCTCCCCCGCGGCGGCCGCGATGCGTTGGGCGTGTCCCGTGGCCTCCGCGGTGGCCCGCACGATCGTTTCGAGCGCTTCGAGGGCATCCGACGACAGCTCTTCCACGCCGGCGACGTTCACCTGGCCGCGTCGCATCTGCTCGACGACTTCGCCGACCTGCCGGTGGATGTCGGCGACCAGCTCTCCCGCCTCGGTTGCCGCCTCGGCGCTCTGCTCGGCGAGCCGCCGCACCTCCTCCGCCACGACGGCAAACCCCTTGCCGTGCCTGCCCGCGCGCGCCGCCTCGATGGCGGCGTTCAGCGCCAGCAGGTTCGTCATGTCCGAGAACTCACGGATCGAAGCGATGAACCCCGTGATCCGGCGACTCATGGCGCCCAGCTGCTGCACCTTGCCCGAGCTTTCGCCGACGAACGCTTTCAGGGCGACGAGCCGCGTCAGGGCGTCCTTCACCCGCTCCCGGTTGCGGCTGGCGGCGTCGCTCGCGGCGGTCGAGGCCTGCGCCGCCTCGGCGCCGTCTTCCACGACGCGGCGCGAGACCAGCGCGAGCGCGTCGGTCGCTTCGAGACCTCCCGCGACCTCGGCCTCTTCGGTCGTCGCGGCGCTCCGAATGGCGGCGGTGGACGAGGCGACCGCGCGGGAGACGTCGCGCAGCGACGCCGCCGCCTGACCGATCGTGCCGAGCTGCCGGGTCATGCGATCGAGCGTTTCGACGATCGGGCGTCGCAGATCATTGATGTGGATCGCGGTGGCCAGCTGATTGGCGAACGTCGCGATCGTGACGATGTCCTTGCGCCGGTAGGCGCGGCGCTTGTGATGCTCGAGCTCCAGCGTGCCGATCACCGCATCGCCGAAGCGCAGCGGCACCAGCACCAGACTCTGCACGTGCTCGGGAACGTCGGCCACCCGCTTGTCCCGCATCACGTCGTTGATCACCAGGGTTTCGCCGTTGGCGACGACCTGCCCGCGCAGCACGGCCACGTCGGCCGTCGGCTCTCCACGGTCCGGCCGACCGATCGCGCTGCGATAGGCGAGCTTCAGCCCGTCCTCGGTGCGCCGGAAGATGCGCAGATCGCCCCAGTCGACGAGCCGATGGGCGAGACGCTCGATGCGCTGGAAGGAATCGTGCAAGCTGATGTTGCTCGTAATCACCGATTCGATCGCGTGGATCTTGTTCAGCTCCTCGGCGGAAATGGCCTCCTCGAGCATCTGTTTCAACAACTGTCCCAACGCCCCGAGCGCGGCCGCGACGAACAACCAGGTGACCGGCGGCCACGCGAGCACGGCGCTGACGATAGTCGTCACCGCGCCCATCGTACCGAAGTACGAGATCACTTCGTATCGGATGATGAGGAGCTGCTCGTTCTGCTCGAGCTTGCCACGGATCAGCAGGCTCAGGTAGAACAGCAGGCGGCTGAACACGAAGTACGAGAGCGCGTAGAAGAACGCGGCCGGAATCGTCGCGACGTGCAGCCCCGGGTCCGCCACGCCCGAGATCGCCAGGATGGCCGCGTAGATGCCGTAGGCCGCCGTCAGCGCGATCGTCTCGCGTCCGAAATTGATCACCGCCGCCCACAGGGTCTTGCGCAGCCACACCCAGTCGGCCAGCAGCGTCCCGCCCGCCAGCGCGAGCAGCGTCGCGGGGAGGCCAACGAGCAGGCTCCCCGCCAGGCTCACGACGGCCGTCTGACTCAGATAGGAGTACTTCGAGAGCCGCACCGTCTGCCCGCGCAGCCCGATGCACGCGACGAACATCACGAGGATCTCGATCCACTGATGCGTCCAGCGGGGATCCTCGATGAGCACCGCGGTGAGCAGGGCGATGCCGATCGCGGCGAGCCCGCGCCCGTAGAGGAGCACGAAACGCTGGAAGTTCACGCGGCGCCCCGGACGCGCAGCGCGTCGGACAACCCCGCGAGCAGGCGCTCGGCCGCCGCGAGCCCGCCCGTGCCGAGCGCCTCCACCAGCGCGCTGCCCACCACGACGCCGTCCGCCCACCGCGCGGCTTCGGCCGCCTGCGCCGGGGTGCCGATCCCGAACCCCACGGCGATGGGCAGGCGAGTCACCGCCCGGATCCGGCGCACATGGCGATCGAGGTCCGGCGGGGCATCGGGACGGGCTCCTGTGACGCCGAGGCGCGAGATGAAATAGACGAAGCCACCGCCGCCGGCGAGCGCGCCGGGGAGTCGTTCATCGGGCGTCGTCGGCGCCACGAGACGAATCAGATCGAGCGCGCTTGCACCGATCGCGCGATCGAGCCCCGGATCGGCTCCCCCGGGAAGATCGGTGCAGAGGAGCCCGCTCACGCCGGACGCCGCCGCGTCCACGAGGAACCGGTCCACGCCGTACGCGAGCACCGGGTTGAGGTAGGTCATCAACACTACCGGCACGCGCAGCGCAGTGTCCCGAACCAGCTCCAGGACGCCGGCGACCGTCATTCCCCGCTCCAGCGCCGCCTGTGTCGAGCGTTGAATGGTCGGGCCGTCCGCGAGCGGATCGCTGAACGGAATGCCGAGCTCCACCACGTCGGCCGCGGTGCGCTCGGCCATCCGCAGCGCTTCGCGGCAGGTCGCTGTGGTGGGATATCCGGCGGTGAAATAGGGGATCAATGCCGCCCGTCCCTGGGCGCGTGCGGCGCCGAAGGCCCGGGCGATGGGGGAAGGACGGTCAGACAAAGTAGTCGCTGACGTTGATGCCGTATTTGGCCGGGTCGGTCACTTTGATGATGGTGCGCGGGAAGTTTCCCTGCTCGTCGCGCTCGGCCAGGTCGGTCAGGAACCCCGGACGTTGGATCGCGCCATCGGCGGAGGCGACGACGCGCACCACGGGACGGTGCAGGAAGCTCGAATCCGGATTCGCCGCGTGCACCAATGCCACCTCGTAGGTATCGAGGATGACGCACGTGCCCACCGGGTAGACACCGATCAAGTTGATGAACGCCTTCACCACCACGGGGTCGTAGCCGCGGCGCGGGTTCTCCCACATCTCTTTCAGCACCTGGTCGGGCTGAATCGGCACCGTCTGGTACACCCGCCGGCTCGTGGCCGCGTCGAATCCGTCCGCCACCGCGACGATCTTGGAGAAGATGGACAAGGTCCGGGGCCGGATCGACTTGGGGTAGCCGGTGAGATCGGTCTTCATGTGGTGCTCGAACGCCACGACCATGCCCCGGTAGGGGATTTCGCCGTACCCGCGCAGGCCGAACAGGGTGAGCACCCCGAGCCAGGGATGGGCCTGGAGGATGCGCCACTCGTCCTCGGTGAGGCCGCCTTCCTTGTTGAGCACCTCGAGGGGGACACGCGATTTGCCGACGTCGTGAAACAGCGCCGTCATCCCGAGGTCGTACAGCTGCAGCTTGGTGAGGCCGAGCTTGCGGCCCAGCGCCACGGAGAAGATGCAGACGTTCACCGAGTGCACGAAGGTGTACTCGTCGTAATCGCGCAGCGTGGTGAGGCCCAGCAGCGACGATTCATTGTTGAGCACCTGATCGACGATCGCCTGCACCGCCCGCTTGACCCGCTTCACGTTGGCCGTGCGGCCCAGGCGCAGGCTGTTGATCACCTCGCGCGTCACCGCGACGGATCGCGCGTAGGTGCGCTTGGCCGCTTCCTTGGCGCGCTCGGAGTCCGCGAGGTTCTCATCGGTCTCGAACGGCGGCTCGACGGTGACGTGCGACGCCCCCGCTTCCGACAGCTTCGCCGAGATGTCGTAGATCTTGTCGGGACTCGCTTCTTTCGCCGCGTGCGCCAGCAGCAGCGAGACGAGGATCTGCAGCTCCCGGCGGTCCACCTGGTCTTCGAGGCGGATCGTGCCGACGCCGCACGTGCGCATCACCTGCAGGACGTGGGAGAACGAGGCGTAGTTCTCGAGCGCCAGCCGCAAGCGGGTCGCGTTCACGTAGATGAACTCGCCCTGCAGCCGGAGCTCCAGCTCGTGCTCGACGTCGAGCAGATGGCGGGCCGCCGACGTCAATTCGTCGAGCGCCTTCTGCACCTGGGCGTTCTCGACCGGATAGAGCTTCAGCGACCGCAGCGCGGCGTAGAAGACCACCAGGAATTCCCGGCCGGCGTGCCGCAGGAAACTGTCGGTCGAAGCAACCGCTTCGCTGATCGTAGACCGGCGCGGCGCCGTGTTGCCGGCGGCGGGCGGCGAGTCGCTCATCGCGGCATCTCCCGTAGCGCGCGGCTCACTGCGTTGCGCACCAAGGCTTCCTTATCCTGCCCGGCCCGCTCCAGCACCGCCCGCGCTTCGGCCGTCCGCATCTTCCCGAGGGCCATCGCGGCACAGGCACGGGTATCGGGATCCTCCCGCCGCCCCAGCAGTCCTCGCGGCACCAGGATCTTCTCGAGGACGGCGACGCCGGCCGCCCCCGACAGCGCGCCGAACGCCTCGAAAAACGCGATCTTCTCGGTGAGGTCGGCCTGCCGCAGCTTGCCGCCGGTCACGGCCGCTTCGACGCGCTGGAACGCGCCGCGATGCCCGCGGCTGCTGAGGAACCGCACCGCCGCCATCCGCACGTCGCGCTCTGGATCTTCCACCGCCCCCTCGAGCATCCGCAGCGCGTTCGGGCTGGCGATCGACGTCAACGCGTCGACCACCGCGAGCTTCATTTCCCGGTCGCCCGATTCCAGGAGTCGGCCCATCCCGTCCGGCGCGGCGGCAAGCCGCAGCCGCCCCGCCAGCCGTACCATCTCGAGCGCGGTCTCCGTATCGGGGCTGGCGAGCGCCTTCAGCACTTCCGCGGGGTTCTGGTTCGCGAGACGCTCGGCCGAGCGTTTGACCAGCGTCTTCACCTGCTCGTTCGCGAGCCGTGACACCCATCCCGCCAGCGTCACGATCGCTTCCGGCTTGAGCTCCCGGAACAGCTCGCCCAGCTCGTCCTCGGACGGGTGCACCGTCGCCTCGTCCAGTGCCTGCAGAAGCTGGGACAACGCTTCGGGCTGAGACAGCCGGGCAGGGATGGCGACGAGGGCGGCGCGATGCTCGGGGATGATCTCCTTACCGCGCTGCAGTACTTCCCGCAGCTCGCTCAGCACGAACGCCACCGAATGGAAATCCCCCGAACCGAGGAGGTAGGGGATGAAATTCTCGACGATGGCGATCAGCTCGGCCCGGACCGTGCCGTAGGTCTGCAGCTCCAGCAAGTCGAACAGCACCGACAGCACGTTGTGTCGCAGGTCCTGCGCATACTCCCGCTCCACTTCGCTCTGCAGGTAGCCGATCTCCTGATCCTCGAGGAAGTACAGGGTCGTGTCGAACTCGTCGACCGACACGACCTCCCGTTGCGGCGGCGCTTCCTGCTGCACCTGCTGCACCACGTCGTTGGGCGACGGGGTGTTGGTCGGCTCCTCGACCTCGATGGGGGATCCGGCGTCGAGCTGGATCTCCCGGAACGTATAGGACAGGAACTGGAAGTCTTCCTGCCACAGGAGGGTCAACAGATCGTCGGCGGCGTCGGCCTGGAGTGTGCGCGCCTGGTGCAGGACCTGCATGAAGCGGACAAGCTCCGTGTCTTCCACCCCCGGCCGCAGCGTGACCGAGCGGACGCCGTCCTTGAACAGCGTCCAGGCGATGCTCTCGTTCTTCTGATCGTGGCTGTAGACGACGTTGCCTTCCCACCGCAGCTCGGTTTCCTGGACGTCCAGCACGAGATCTTCGGTAGACTGCCACAGCTTGCGGCAGGCGACGCGGACGTTTTCGACCGCGCGCTGGTAGACCGGATTGTTGGGGAGGTACAGCTGGACGGCGCGCAACGCCTTCCCGATGAGCGACAGCAGCTCCTCGACCTGCGCCGGCGGCAGTGCCAGCTCGGTGCTCGGCGCGTCGCTCACGGACCCTGCTCCGCCAGGTCGGCGACCATCGCGACGTCCTTGTCGCCCCGGCCGCTCAGGTTGATGAGCGCCAGGTCCCCCGCCTTCCAGCGTCGCTCCCCTCCCGCCAACCGCACCCACGCGACCGCGTGGGCGCTTTCGAGCGCGGGAACGATCCCCTCGAGCCGGGCCAAGGCGCTAAACGCCTCCAGTGCCTGACGATCCGTCACGGTCTGATACAATACCCGCCCGCGGTCCTTCAAGAAAGCGTGCTCCGGTCCCACACCGGGATAATCCAGTCCGGCCGAGATGGAATGGGCCGGACGGACCTGGCCGTCGGCGTCCTGCAAGAGGTAGCTGCGGCTGCCGTGGAAGACGCCGGGCCGCCCCATCGACAGCGATGCGGCGTGCCGGCCGGTCTCGATTCCTGCTCCGGCGGCCTCCACCCCCACCAGCTCGACCGCCGCGTCGTCCAGGAAAGCGCTGAAGATGCCGATCGCGTTGGAGCCGCCGCCCACGCAGGCGACCACCGTGCGCGGCAGCCGCCCGTAGCGCTCCAGGCACTGGGCCCGCGCTTCCCGACCGATCACCGCCTGAAAATCGCGCACCATGCGCGGAAACGGATCGGGTCCCACGACCGAGCCGATGATGTAGTGGGTGTCGGTCACGTGGGTCACCCAGTCGCGCATCGCCTCGTTGGTCGCGTCCTTCAACGTCCGCGTCCCCGACGTCACCGGCACCACCCGGGTGCCCATCAGCTCCATGCGGTACACGTTCAACCGTTGACGCCGCATGTCCTCCTCACCCATGTAGACGACGCACTCGAGCCCGAAGCGCGCGCACACCGTGGCCGTCGCGACGCCGTGCTGGCCGGCCCCCGTCTCGGCGATAATGCGATGCTTGCCCATGCGACGGGCGAGCAGCGCCTGCCCCAGCGTGTTGTTGATCTTGTGCGCGCCGGTGTGGTTCAGGTCCTCGCGCTTGAGGAGCAGCGTGATGCCTTCGCCAAGCTCCGCCGCCAGCCGGGGGACTTCCGTGAGCGGCGTGGGACGGCCGACGTAGTCGCGCTGCAATCGGTCGAGCTCCTCCCAGAATCCCCGGTCGACTCGGGCCGCCTCATAGACCGCGGCCAGCTCGTCCAGTGCCGCCATCAGGGTTTCGGGAACGTAGCGACCGCCGTACGGCCCAAACAGCCTGAGATCCGCCGTCCCCACCGTCATGCGGCCCGTCCTCGCGCGCGGCGGGGGACGCCGCACAACGCGCGCACCGCCGCCTGCGGATCGCTCAGACGGGCAAGCGACGTGCCCACCAGAATCAGATCCGCCCCCGCCGTGGCCAGCCGCTCGACATCGGCCCGCGATTCGACGCCGCTTTCTCCGACGGCCACCAGATTGCGCGGCACCGCCCGCAGCACCCGCTCGCCGCTCGACAGATCGACCACGAGAGTATCCAGATCACGGTTGTTCACGCCGACGACCGCCGCGCCCGCGGCGATCGCGGCGTCGAGCTCGTGCACCGTGTGTACTTCCACGAGCACCCCCAACTCGAGCCGGCCGGCTGCTTGGATGAGCTCACGCAGCCGGGCGCCGGCCACAATTCGCGCGATGAGCAGCGCGGCGGACGCGCCGGCGGCGCGGGCCTCGACCAGCTGCAGCTCATCGAGAATGAAGTCCTTGCAGAGCACGGGCAGGGGCACGGCCGCGGCCACACGCTGCAGGTCGTCCACCGACCCGCCGAAGTGACCCGGCTCGGTAAGCACCGAGACTGCTACTGCTCCCCCCGCGGCATAGGCGCGGGCATGCGCCACCGGATCGAGATCCGCCTGGATCGGCCCTGCCGACGGCGAGCGCCGTTTGACTTCGGCGATCACACCGACGGAGCCATCCGGCGCGAAACCCCCGAAGAACCGCGGCGGAGACGCATTCGCCGCCCTCCGCTCGAGCTCGCCGCGCTCGCGCTGCAACCGGGCGACGCGTTCGCGCGCGTCCGCGAGGATCTGCTCCAGATGGCCGTTCATCGCGCTTGCATTCGGGCGATATTCGGGTACATTAAGCTTCGGTCAATTTTCGGGAGATATGTCATGCCGCTCACCCGCCGTCAACGCGAAATCCTCGACTATCTCACCGAGTACATCGAGCAGCGCGGCTACGCTCCGAGTTTCGAGGAGATCGCCGCGCGGTTCCAGTTCCAGTCGCTCGCTACGGTGCACGAGCATCTCACCAACCTCGAGCGCAAAGGGTACATCCGCCGTACCCCGAACGAGAGCCGGGCGATCGAAGTCGTCCCGCCCCGCGGTCAAACGGGAGCCACCGAGCTCCCGCTGCTGGGCCTGGTCGCCGCCGGACAGCCGATCGAGGCCATCTCGGACGCCACCGACACGATCGCCGTCCCCGATACCCTGCTCCCGCGTCGCGGGCGGAGCTACGTCCTCAAGGTGCGCGGCCGCTCCATGATCGACGAGCAGATCAAGGACGGCGACTACATCGTCGTGCACGAGCGAGCCCAGGCCGAGAACGGCGAGACGGTCGTGGCCCTGGTCGGCGGTGAGAGCGCCACCGTCAAGAAGTACTATCGCGAGCCCGGCGGTTGGATCCGACTCCAGCCGGCCAACAGCGAGATGTCCCCCATTCGCGTGAACGAGCGCGACGTCCTGGTGCAAGGCGTCGTGCTGGGGGTCATCCGCCGCTACTAGGGCTCGCCCGTCGCAACCGCTCGAGTGCGTCCCGCGCCGCCCCGGAGGCGAGTGCCTCGCGCGCCCGGACGATCCCCTCCGCGTAGGTCTGCGCCAGCCCCGCCACATAGACGGCGGCCCCCGCATTGAGCAGCACCGCGGCACGGCCATCAGGGTCGGCACCATCGTCGAGCAGGCGCTCCAACCGCTCCGCATTCGCGCGTGGCTCCCCCCCTTTGAGCGTTGTCACATCCTGCACCGCGAGCCCGTAGTCGGCCGGGTCGAGCGTCCATGCCACGACGTCGTCGTCACGCACCTCCCACACCCCGGTCTCCCCCACCGGCGAGATCTCGTCCATCCCCACCCGGCCGTGCACCACCAGCGCGTGCTCGGCGCCGAGGCGCGCTAGCGCCTGCGCCACCAGCGGTCCCCGCTGCGCGTCGGCCACCCCGATCACCTGGCGGTGCACGCCGGCCGGGTTGGCGAGTGGTCCCAGCAGATTCATCAGCGTCGTGACGCCCAGCTCTTTGCGGATCGGTGCGACGTGACGCATGGCGGGATGGAAGTTGGGGGCGAATAGGAAAGCAACACCCGCTTCCCGCAGCACGCGAATCACCCCGTCCGCGTCGAGCCCTACCGAGATGCCCAGCGCCTCGAGCACGTCGGCCGATCCGCATTGAGACGTGAAGGAGCGATTGCCGTGCTTGGCCACAGTGGCGCCGGCTCCCGCCGCCACCAACGCCGCACCGGTCGAGATGTTGAAGGTGGTCACCGCTCCACCCCCGGTGCCGGCCGTGTCGACCAGATGTGGAGCGTCCACCTCCACCCGAACCATCGCCGCGCGGAGCGCCCGCGCGGCCCCGGCGAGCTCGTCGGCGGTTTCCCCCTTCACGCGCAGCGCCATGAGCAGACCGCCGACCTGCGCCGGGGTCGCCTCCCCCCGCATCACGACGCCGAACACCTCGGCGGCGAGGGCTTCGCCCAGCGATTCGCGGGCGGCGAGGGCGATGATGGCCCGCTCGAGGGGACCAGCGGTGCGGTGGGTCATGCGCAGGCGGAGGGTGCCGAAAGCTATCCCGGAAAATCGCCTTTTGTCAAATGGGACAATGGGTTACCCGGCTTGATATGGCCATGTCCCCTTCCCTATCTTTGCCTGGTGACCAGTCGGTCCTTCCTCGCCGTGGTGCAGTACGACGGGAAGCAGTTTGTGGGCTGGCAACGACAGGCGGCTGGCCGGACCGTGCAGGCCGAAGTCGAGGCGGTGTTGGAGCGCTTGACGGGACAGCCGACGACCGCGACCGGGGCCGGTCGCACCGACACCGGCGTGCACGCGGTCGGGCAGGGCGTCGGATTCCGGGTGGCCGAGCGGTGGGGCACGGACGTGGATGGCCTGCGGCGCGCGTTGAATGCGCTGTTGCCGCCTGACATCTGGGTTTCGCGGGTGTATGCGATGCGGGAGGCGTTTCACGCCCGCCGGAGCGCCACGGCGCGACGCTACCGCTACGAGATCGGGACCGACGACGCCAGCCACTCACCGTTTCGCCGGCCGTTCGAATGGGCGCTGGGCCGCCCGCTCGAGCTGGGGTTGCTCGCGGAGGCCGCAGCGATGCTGCCCGGGACGCACGATTTCCGCGGCCTCGCCGCCGCCGGTGCGGCGAAGCCCGATTACCGATGCCGCGTGGCGCTCGCCAGCTGGGCGCCGCGAGCGGACGGGACGGGCGTGACGTTCACGATCGAGTCGGACCGGTTTCTGCACCGGATGGTGCGGTTCCTCGTGGGCACGATGGTCGACATCGCGCTCGCGCGCCGTCCGCTATCCGACCTCCCCCAGTTGCTGACCGCGACCGAGAACGAGGCGGCGAGTCCGCCGGCTCCACCCCAGGGGCTCTACCTGGAGGCGGTGCGCTATCCCCCAGACCTCTACGCCGAGGGGCACGCATGAAGTTCTTCCTCGACACCGCCAGCCTCAAGGACATCAGCTGGGCCGCCCAGGCCGGACTGATCGACGGCATCACGACCAATCCCTCGCTGCTCGCCAAGCAGGCGGGCGATCTCGATCCGCGCGACGTGCTCAAGGAGATCTGCTCGCTCGTCGAAGGCCCGGTGTCGGCGGAAGTGGTGGCCGTGGAGGCGGACGCGATGGTCCGGGAAGGCAAGTCGCTGGCCCAGATCGCCGACAACATCGTCGTGAAGATCCCCATGCTCGAAGCGGGGATGGTGGCGGTACGGCGGCTCTCGAGCGAGGGTCTTCGCACGAACGTCACGTTGTGCTTTTCGAGCGTGCAGTGCCTCATCGCGGCGAAAGCCGGGGCCACCTACGTGAGCCCCTTCATCGGCCGGCTCGACGACGTGGGTCAGGAAGGAATGGACGTGATTCGCGAGGCGCGGCAGATGTTCGACAATTACGCCATCACCACCCAAATCCTCGCCGCCTCGATCCGCCACCCCCGACACATCGTCGAAGCCGCGATGATCGGCGCCGACGTCGCCACCATGCCCCCCGAAGTGCTGCGCAAGCTGCTGCAGCATCCGCTCACCGACCGCGGCCTGGAACAGTTCCTGGCCGACTGGAAGTCGGTCGCCGCGCGCGCCAAGGCGTCCGTGTGACCTGGGAATCGCCGCTCTCTTCGCGCTACGCCTCCCCGGCCATGCAGGCGCTGTGGAGCGAGCGGCGCCGCATCGGCCTGTGGCGCCGCCTGTGGCTCGCGCTCATGGAGAGCGAGCGCGAGCTCGGTCTCGACATCCCCGCCGACGCGATCGCCCAGCTGCGCACGCACTTGGACGACGTGGATCTGGCGCGGGCGGCCGAGTTCGAGAAGCGCATGCGCCACGACGTGATGGCGCACATTCACGCCCTGGGGGAGCAGGCACCGGCGGCGCGCCCGTTCCTGCACCTCGGCGCCACCAGCGCTTTCGTCACCGACAATGCGGACCTCGTGCTGATGCGCGAGGGGCTCACCCTGCTGGTCGGACGGGTCGCCGCGGTGCTCGTGGCCCTGAGCCACATGGCGCGGCGCCACCGCGCCCTGCCCTGCCTCGCGTACACGCACTTTCAGCCCGCGCAGCTCACGACCGTGGGCAAGCGGGCCGCGCTGTGGATGCAGGAATTTCTGCTCGACGCCGAGGAGCTGCTGCATCGCACGGAATCGCTCCAGTTCCGCGGCGTGAAGGGCACCACCGGCACGCAGGCGAGCTTCCTCGAGCTGTTCGACGGCGACCACGAGAAAGTCCGCGACCTCGACGTTCGCGTCTCGGCCAAGCTCGGGTTCCCGAAGGTGTTCTCGATCACCGGCCAGACCTACACCCGCAAGCAGGACGCCCAGCTGCTGGCCACCCTCGCCGGCATCGCCGCGTCGGCGGCCAAATTCGCGACCGATCTGCGTCTGCTGCAGCACGAGGGGGAAGTGCTCGAGCCCTTCGAGAGCGAGCAGGTCGGCTCGTCGGCCATGCCGTTCAAGCGCAATCCGATGCGTGCCGAGCGGATGACGGGCCTGGCCCGGTTCGTCATCGAGCTCGAGGGCAACGCCTGGCACACGGCGGCCGAGCAGTGGCTGGAGCGCACGCTCGACGACAGTGCCAACCGCCGCCTGGTCATCCCCGAGGCGTTTCTCGCCACCGATGCGATCCTCGTGCTGGCGACCAATGTGGCCGCGGGCCTCGAAGTGCGGGAGGCGGTGATCCGCCGGCACGTCGAAGACGCCATGCCTTACCTGGCGACCGAGCGCCTGCTGATGCGCGCGGTCAAAGCCGGCGGGGACCGCCAGCGGCTGCACGAGGTGATCCGCGTGCACAGCCTGGCCGTCTCGCAGGCAATGGCCGAGCGCGGCGCGCCCAACGACCTCCTCGCGCGCCTCGCGGCGGATCCGGCGTTCCGCGCGGCGGGCCTCGCCGCCCGTCCCGACGAGCTCGACCCGGCCCGGTACGTGGGTCGCTCACCCGAGCAGGTCGATCACTTCCTGAACGAGGTCGTCCCCCCCGTGCTGCGCCGTATCGAAACCATCGCTCCCGCCACCGGCGCCGCCGAGGTGAAGGTATGACGACCGTGACGCCGCTCGTGTCGAGCCATCTCCCCCTGCCCCTGGTGCGGCGCGGCAAGGTGCGCGAGATGTACGAGGTCGACGCCGACACGCTGCTCATGGTGGCGAGCGACCGGGTCAGCGCCTTCGACGTCGTGTTGCGCGAGCCGGTCGCCTTCAAGGGCGCCGTCCTGACCCAGCTCTCCGCATTCTGGTTCGGCCGACTTGGGCACGTGATCCCCAATCACTTCCTCACCGCCGATGCGGCCGAAATCGTCGCGCGCGTCCCGGCGCTCGCCCCGCATCGGAATACGCTGGTAGGCCGGGCGATGCTCGTGCGACGCTCGACCCCCGTGCCGTTCGAGTGCGTGGTCCGCGGGTATCTCGCGGGCTCGGCCTGGTCTGAATACCGGAAGACGGGCACACTCGCCGGGGAAGGTCTCCCGGCGGGACTCCAGGAGAGTCAGAAGCTCGAGCCGGCCGTCTTTTCTCCGGCGACCAAGGCGGAGACGGGCCATGACGAGAACGTCACCTTCGCCCACGTGACCCGCGCGCTGGGCGCCTCGCTTGCCGATTCGCTCAAGCGCGCGAGCCTCGCGCTGTACGAGGAGGGGCGCGCCTATGCCGCCGGCCACGGCATCATCATCGCCGATACCAAGTTCGAGTTCGGGACCACGCCAGACGGCACCCTGCTGCTCATCGACGAGGTCCTGACGCCGGACTCGTCGCGGTTCTGGCCCGCCGACCGTTATCAGCCCGGCGCGAGCCAGCCGAGTTTCGACAAGCAACCGCTGCGCGATTTCCTTTCGGGACTCAAGGAGCAGGGGAAGTGGGACGGTAACGATCCCCCTCCCGCACTTCCGCCTGTGGTGATCGCGGCCACGAGCGCCCGCTACCGCGAAGCCTATCGCCTCATCACCGGGGCGTCGCTCGAGCTTCCGAGGTGAGAATGGCGCCCGAAGGGTGGCCCTTCATCGCGATCGGCTGGGGGCTCGCC
Source organism: Gemmatimonadota bacterium (assembly GCA_041498155.1). Classification (GTDB taxonomy): domain Bacteria; phylum Gemmatimonadota; class Gemmatimonadetes; order Gemmatimonadales; family GWC2-71-9; genus DASTHG01. The sequence continues at coordinate 47,546 of JBGQHV010000003.1, forward strand.
GCCCTCGGCGGCTGGGCGGCGCTCCGGTGGAGCGGGTGGTGGTGGGCGCTGGAGGTCGTGATACTCGTGTTGGCGCTGTGGCTCCTGGTGTTCTTTCGAAACCCGGCGCGTACCGGGCCGCGCGGGGACCGCTACGTGATCGCGCCCGCGGACGGCAAGATCGTCAGCACGGTCGAAGCGGACGAACCGGCGTTCCTCCGCGCCCGCGCGCTGCGGATCTCCATCTTCATGAGCGTGTTCGACGTGCACGTGAACCGGTACCCGGTGGCGGGTACCGTCGCCTATCGGCATTACAACGCCGGGAAGTTCCTGCACGCGGCCGCCGACAAGGCGAGCCTCGACAACGAGCAGTCGTCGATCGGCATCGACGGCCCCCATGGGCCGGTGCTGGTTCGGCAGATCGCCGGCGCCATCGCCCGGCGCATCGTGACGGACGCGAAGGTCGGTGATCCGGCGACGCAGGGCGCGCGCCTCGGCATGATTCGGTTCGGCTCGCGCGTGGACGTCTATCTCCCGCTCACGGCCCACGCCGCGCCCCAGGTGCGGGTCGGCGACCGCGTGAGCGCTGGCGCCACGGTGCTCGCGGAGTACGCGCCATGACAGCCCCCGCCCCGCGGCGCGGCGTGCGGCGCGTCGTCGTCATCGTGCCGAGCCTGTTCACGCTCTTCAACCTGTTCTTCGGGATCTGGTCGATCACCCTCGCTGCCCGAGGCGAACTGTATCGCGCCAGCTGGTTCATCGTCTTCGCGGGGATCCTCGATACGCTCGACGGGCGCATCGCGCGCTTGTCCAACACGGGCACCCGGTTCGGGGCGGAGCTCGACAGCCTGGTGGACATAGTGAGCTTCGGAGTTGCGCCCGCCTACCTCATGTACGAGCTGCATTTCGCCACCGCCGGGGCGGCGGCGTGGATCTTCTGCTACTTCTACGTCATGGGCGCGGCCATTCGGCTCGCCCGCTTCAACATCACGCAGGCGGGCCGCTCCAAGCCGCATTTCGTGGGTCTGCCCTCACCCGCGGCCGGCATGACGCTCGCGACCTATTATCCGTTCACCCAAACCGACCTCTACGCCCAGATGCACGGCCTGCCCTGGCCGCTGCTGCTGAATTTCCTGATGATCAGCTGCACCATCCTCATGGTGAGCAACGTACGCTACGCCACGTTGCCGCGTGCCGGCGTGCGCACCCTGCGGGGGGTTCTGGGGCTCCTCACGCTGCTGTGTATCCTGTTTTTTGGGATTTGGCAGCACGACGCATTCTTCTTCCCGTTGGGGATCGCGTATATGCTGTACGGCGTCGCGCGCGCCGCCCTGCTGGGATTCTTCGTGAACGGCGACGACTCGGGGGAAACCGACATCGCCGGCCCGATCGTGATCGCCGACGCCGAGGCGGATCGGGTGGATGACGCCTTCGGTCCCCGCTCCCGCGGTATCTCACCCCGGAGTCACAGCTGATGGCGTCGTTTCGCGTGGAGATCCGCGTGATGCCGCGCGCTTCGCTGCTCGACCCGCAGGGTCAGGCGGTGAGCCACGCCCTGCACGCCCTGGGGTTCGCCGAGGTCGGCGAGGTGCGCGTCGGCAAGCACATCGTCGTGCGCCTCGAAGCCCCGACGCGCGATGAGGCGACCGCCCGGGCCCGCTCAATGTGCGAACGGCTGCTCGCCAATCCCGTCACCGAGGACTACCAGCTGCTCGTGGAGGCGGCCTGATGCACCGGGTAGCGGTTATGGTCTTCCCCGGCTCCAATTGCGACGCGGACACGCTCGATGGCGCCCGCGCGGCGGGCTCGGACGCGTACTATGTCTGGCACCGCGACACCGACCTGCGGCAGGCCGACGCGGTGATCCTGCCGGGCGGATTCAGCTATGGCGATTACCTCCGCTCCGGCGCCATCGCGCGGTTCTCCCCGGTGATGACGGCCGTGGCCGAACATGCGCGCCGCGGCGGACCCGTGCTCGGGATCTGCAACGGATTCCAGATCCTGTGCGAAGCCGGTCTCCTGCCCGGCACCCTGATGCGCAATGCCCGGCAGCGTTTTCTGTCACGGCCCGTTCGGGTACGGGTCGAGGTGACCGACACGCCCTGGACCCGCCTGTACGAGCGCGGCGAGGAGCTGGTGGTTCCCGTGGCGCACGGTGACGGACGCTACGTCGCCGAGGAGCGTACCGCCGCCGAGCTCGAGGCCGAAGGACGCATCGTGTGGCGCTACGTTACCGAGAACCCCAACGGCTCGACCCGGGACATCGCCGGCGTGTGCAACGCCGGCCGCAATGTGGTCGGTATCATGCCTCACCCCGAGCGGCGCAACGCGCCGGTGCTCGGCGGCACCGATGGTGCCCGTGTCTTTCTTTCCCTGGAGGCTGATCATGCGACGCAGCATGCTGGTGGTGTGCGCGCTGGTGGCGGGCACCACGCTGGGCTGTGAGAAGATCAAGCAGGCGATAAACAAGCGCCGGAACCCAACCCGGACACCGGCGACGCAGACGGCTACTCGCGATACCACAAAGAAGCCGGCACCGGCGCCGGCGACACCGCCCGCCGGGGCCAAGCCGACTCCGGCCACGAAGTCGCCGGCCGGGACCGCGTCCGCCCCGCCCAGCACTGCCGCAGCCCGGGAGCCGCGACCCATGATGCAGGACGAGCCCTTCAATTCCTCCGACACCGGTACGATCAATCCAGGGATGAGTCAGCAGGATGTGGTCGGATTGTGGGGACCCGCGTTCGGCATTCGACATGCGGGCGCGTTCACCTACCTGCACTACCCGAACGGGTGCGAGCGCACGTGTGGCACGGACGACGTCGTGATCCTCCAAAACGACCAGGTGGTGGATGTGATCCTCCGCTGGCACGGTCACGGCTACAGTGGGCAGTCCTCCTCGCCTCCGGGGAAGACGCCCGAGCCCACACTTCCCTAACCGTCGAGTCCATGACTACCGGTACGAGTCGAAACGAGGATGAGTACTTCGCCCGGCGTGATGCAGAGCTGCTGCGCCAGCAGCGCACCGCGTTGGAGCGCGCGGCCGCCGAAACCGAGCACAAGTCGCACTTCATGAAGTGCCCGAAGTGCGGCTATGACCTCATCACCGGCGACTGGGACGGCATCCAGATCGACCAGTGCACGCACTGCCACGGGATCTGGTTCGATGCGGGCGAGGCCGAGGCGGTGCTCAAGCATCCCCACCCCAACGTCATCGCACGGGTGCTGGGTGCCGTCATGAAGGGTGTGTCCGGCGCGCGGGCCTCCGACACGTGAGGCCGCCGCCGGCCCCATTCACCGGCGACCCACCGGTCACCCCGGCCCTGGCGCGCGAGCACAATCTCACCGGCGACGAATACAGCCGCATCGAGCGGCTCCTGGGAAGGACGCCGACGTTCACCGAGCTGGGGATCTTCTCCGCGCTGTGGAGCGAGCACTGCTCCTACAAGCACTCGAAACCCGTGCTGAAGACCTTTCCCACCACCGGCCCGCAGGTAGTACAGGGCCCGGGTGAGAACGCCGGCGTGCTGCGCCTGCCCGAAGGCTGGGCGGTGGCATTCAAAATCGAATCTCACAATCACCCTTCGGCAGTCGAGCCGTACCAGGGCGCCGCGACCGGAGCGGGCGGCATCCTCCGCGATGTCTTCACCATGGGGGCCCGGCCGGTCGCCCTGCTCAACAGCCTGCGATTCGGACCGCTGGACGACGCCCGCAACCGCTACCTCTTCGCGGGCGTCGTCCGCGGCATCGGCGACTACGGAAACTGTGTCGGCGTGCCCACCCTGGGAGGCGAGGTGGACTTCGCCCCGGGCTACTCGGGCAACCCCCTGGTGAACGCCATGTGCGTCGGGCTGCTCCGGGAGCGCGACCTGATCACGGCCGCCGCGCACGGCGTCGGGAACGTGCTGCTGGCCGTGGGAGCGCGGACCGGGCGTGATGGCATTCACGGAGCGTCCTTCGCCTCCGAGGAGCTGTCGCAGGACAGCGAACGGCGGCGACCGCAGGTGCAGGTCGGCGACCCCTTCACGGAGAAGCTGCTGTTGGAGGCGAGCCTCGAGCTCATCGGCTCGGGACATATCGTGGCGATCCAGGATATGGGGGCGGCCGGGCTCACCTCGTCCTCCGCTGAAATGGCCGCGCGCGGCGGCGTGGGTGTAGAGATCGATCTCTCGCTCGTTCCCACGCGCGAGCCGGGCATGACCCCCTACGAGATCCTGTTGTCCGAGTCACAGGAGCGCATGCTCGTCGTCGCGAAACACGACCGGGTCGCCCAGATCCAGGCGATCGCAGCGAAATGGGAGCTCGCCGCGATACCGATCGGCCGGGTCACCGACGATGGGATGTATCGCTGCACCTGGGGCACGCAGGTCGTGGTCGAGATTCCGGGCCGCCCGCTCGTGGAGGAGGCCCCGGTCTACCACCCCGAGGCCCGTGAGGACGAGGCGGCGGTGCGGCGCCGCGCCGAACGTCCCACTCCCCGCTCCCCGCTCCCCGATGTCACCAAAGCGTTGCTCGCCCTCCTGGACCATCCCCCCATCGCGTCGAAACGCTGGGTGTTCGAGCAGTACGATTCGACCGTTCAGGCGGGAACGGTGATCGCTCCGGGAGGGGACGCCGGCGTGCTCCGCGCGCGGGGCGAGGCATTTGGCCTGGCCGTCACGACCGCGTGCAATTGGCGCTACGTCCGCCTGCGCCCCTACGAGGGCGGTAAGGCGGCGGTCGCCGAAGCGGCGCGCAACATCGCGTGCACCGGCGCGCGCCCCCTCGGCATCACCGATTGCCTGAACTTCGGCAACCCCGAGCGGCCCGCGGTCTTCTTTCAGTTCACGGAGGCTTGCCGTGGTATCGCCGACGCGTGCCGAGCGTTTGAAACGCCGGTGACGGGAGGCAACGTCTCCTTCTACAACGAGAGCCCGACCGGAGCCGTGGATCCGACCCCGGTGATCGGGATGATCGGTCTGCTTGACCGGGCCGAGCGTGCCGTCCCGAGCCACGCCCACGTGCCGGGCGATCGCGTGTTCATCCTCGGCCGCACCGGTGTGGAGATGGGCGGGTCGGCCTACTGGGAGGCGGTCCTGGAATGCCGGGGCGGTGAGCCCCCAACGGTCGATCTGGAGGCCGAGCGACGTCTCGTCACCTTGCTGGTGGCCGCTGCCGAGCGGGGCCTCCTCCGTTCGGCACACGATTGCGCCGATGGGGGTCTGGGCGTCGCGCTGGCCGAAGTCGCCCTGGGAGGACCGTATCAGGACCACGGGTTCGGCCTGGACGTGAATCTCACATCGTACGCCACGCCACTCCCCGCTCACGAGCTGCTGTTCAGCGAGACCCAGGCGCGTGCGGTGATCAGCTGCGCCCCCGAGCGCGCCGCGGCGATCACGGCGCTCGCTGCCGAGCACGGCGTACCGGTGTTCGAGGCGGGTGTCGTGGGTGATGGGAACGGCGCAGTGCGCCTGCGGCTGCGCGATGCGGAGATCGCGGAACCCGTGGCACGGGTGCGCGAGGTATATTTTTCCGCAATCCCTCGGCGAATGGGCGACTGAGTCTCATGTGCGGCATCATCGGCGTTTCCGGCATTCCCGACGCGGCACGCGCCGCCTATCTCGGCTTGTATAGCCTGCAGCACCGTGGACAGGAGTCGGCGGGCCTGGTGACCGTGGACGGCGCCGGGGTGGCGCGCTCGCATCGCGGCATGGGCCTCGTCTCGGATGTGTTCTCGGAGACGGTACTCGCCGGCTTGCCCGGCGACGTGGCGATCGGGCACACCCGCTATTCCACCGCCGGCAGCTCGGTCCTCGCCAACGCCCAGCCGATCCTCGCGCGTTACCGCGAGGGTCCCCTGGCGCTCGGGCACAACGGGAATCTCACTAACGCCGCCCAGCTCCGTACCGATCTGGTCGACAAGGGCTCGATCTTCCAGACGTCATCGGACAGCGAGGTGCTGGTGCATCTCATCGCCCGCTCCGAGGCCCGCGAGATCGAAGACCAGATCCTCGATGCACTCGAGCGGGTGGAGGGCGCGTACTCGCTGGTACTGACCATCGGGCGCACCCTGTACGCGATCGTCGATGCCCGGGGCTTCCGTCCGCTCTGGCTCGGCCAGCTGGGCGGCGGCCACGTCGTCGCCTCGGAGACGTGCGCGTTCGATCTCATCGGCGCCACGCCGGTGCGGGAGCTCGAGCCCGGCGAATTCCTCCGCATCACCGGCGCGGAGGTGGACCGGCTGCCCCCGCTCCCCGCCAAGCCACACCACCGCTGCATCTTCGAGCTGGTGTACTTCTCGCGACCCGACAGCACGATCTTCGGCCGCTCCGTGGACCGCGTGCGCCGCGCGCTCGGCCGGGAGCTGGCGCGCGAGCATCCCGCGCCGGGCGCCGATTGCGTCTTTTCGGTGCCGGATTCCTCGAACGCGATGGCGCTGGGCTTCGCCGATGCAAGCGGGATCAAGTTGGAGCACGGTCTCATCCGGAATCACTACGTCGGGCGCACGTTCATCAACCCGACCCAGGCGGGCCGCAATTCCAAGGTGAAGATCAAGTTCAATCCGGTGCGCGACGTATTGGCGGGCAAACGCGTGGTGGTCGTGGACGATTCTCTCGTGCGCGGCACGACCAGCAAGGGACTGGTGCAGATGATCCGAGCCGCGGGGGCCACCGAGGTCCACTTCCGGGTCGCGTCGCCCCCGATCACGGGACCGTGCTACTACGGCATCGACACGCCGACCAAGTCCGAGCTGATCGCGTCCAGCCATACGATCGAGGACATTCGCCGCCATCTCGGGGTGGACACGCTGGGCTACCTGTCGCTCGACGGCATGGTGCGCGCCGCCGGCGGAGACCCGTCCGGATTCTGCCACGCCTGTTTCTCCGGCCAGTACCCGACGCGGATCCCCGCCGATTCCGAGTCCGGGCGCCAGGCCGTTCCCCTCGTTCCCGTCATCGCCTAACTCTCTCTCACCCCACATCCGCCATGCCGTCGCTCGAGCGGTTCGTTTACTACTTCGGCCCGGGTCGCGCCGACGGCTCGGCCGCCATGCGCGACGTGCTTGGCGGCAAGGGCGCCGGTCTGGCCGAAATGGCCAACCTCGGCCTGCCCGTGCCTCCCGGCTTCACGATCTCGGCCAAACTCTGCCTCCGCTACCTCGAAGACGGCACGTTTCCCGACGTGCTGCGGGAGGAAGTGGGCCGCCACCTGAAGCACGTCGAGCAGGCGACAGAGCGGCGCTTCGGTGATCCCGCGCGACCCCTCCTCATCTCGGTGCGATCGGGCGCGGCCGTGTCGATGCCCGGCATGATGGAGACGATTCTCAACCTCGGTCTCAACGATGACACGGTCCAGGGCCTGATCTCGGGCTCCGAGAACCCGACCTTCGCCTACGACTCGTACCGCCGCTTCGTCATGATGTACGGCGACGTTGTGTTCGACCTCGGCAAGGAGCCGTTCGAGGAGGTCCTCGAGGCGTTGAAACGCCGTCGCAAGGTGACGCGCGGCATCGACCTGTCACCCGATGACCTCAAAGGCCTGGTGCGGGAATACAAGGCGATCGTCCAGGCGCGCTGCGGCGTGCCCTTCCCCGAGGATCCGACCGCACAGCTGTGGGGCGCGATCGAGGCTGTGTTCAAGAGCTGGCGCACCCGGCGCGCGATCGACTACCGCCGCATCCACGGCATCCCCGACGAGCTGGGGACCGCCGTGAACATCGTCGCGATGGTCTACGGCAATTTGGGCGAGGACTGCGGCACCGGCGTTGCGTTCACGCGCGACTGCCGCACCGGCGAGCGCGCGCTGAACGGCGACTTCCTCCTGAACGCCCAGGGCGAGGACGTCGTCTCGGGCGCCCGCACCCCCGACTCGATCGCGAAACTGAAGCGCGGGAAGTTCGCCAAGATTTACCGTGACCTGGACGCGATGGCGGAAAAGCTCGAGCGGCACTTCAAGGACGTGCAGGATATCGAATTCACGTTCGAGCACGGCCGGCTGTTCATACTGCAGACGCGCCGGGCGCAGCGCACCGGCCTCGCGGCCGTCCGGGTCGCCGTTGAGATGGTGGCGGAAGGACTGATCACGGAGGACGAGGCGGTCCAGCGGGTGCCCCCCCAGGATCTCGACCAGGTGTTCCACCCGATGGTCGACCCCGCGTCGAGCGTGACGGTCGTCGCCAAGGGGCTGCCGGCCTCCCCTGGCGCCGCCATCGGCGAGGCGGTCTTCGATGCCGATCAAGCTGAAGCGCTGGCGAAGAAGGGACACAAGGTGATTCTCGTGCGGCCCGAGACATCGCCGGAGGATTTCCACGGCATCGTCGCCGCGCAAGCCGTGGTGACGGCGCGCGGCGGGATGACGAGCCACGCGGCGATCGTTGCCCGCGGCATGGGCAAGACGTGCGTCGTGGGGGCCAAGGAGATCGAGGTCGACCCGGTCGCGGGCCGCTTCCGGGCCAACGGACGGGTCGTCAAGAAGGGCCAGATCCTCACCGTCGACGGCACGACCGGCCGCGTGATCCTCGGCGCGGCGAAGCTCGTGCTGCCGAAGATCGGCACGCACTACGAGCAGCTGATGCGCTGGGCGGATGCCCGGCGGCGCCTCCGGGTGCGCACCAACGCGGACACGCCCGTCGACGCCCGGCGCGCCCGCGAGTTCGGCGCTGAGGGCATCGGCCTGTGCCGCACCGAGCACATGTTCTTCGAGGGCGACCGCATCACCGCGATGCGGGAGATGATCGTCGCGCCGGATGAAGCGGGGCGCCGGCGGGCGCTGGCGCAGCTGCTCCCGATGCAGCGCGCCGACTTCGAGGGCATCTTCGAGGCGATGGTCGGCTTCCCGGTCACCATCCGCCTGCTCGATCCGCCGCTGCACGAGTTCCTGCCTCACACGAAAGAAGAGCTGGCCGGGCTCGCCAAGGCGATGAAGCTGCCCCTGCCCCGCCTCAAGGCGCTGGTGGATGGCCTCGTGGAGGCGAACCCGATGCTGGGCCATCGGGGCTGCCGGCTCGGAATCACGTACCCCGAAATCACCGAGATGCAGGCCCGGGCGATCTTCGAGGCGGC
>JBGQHV010000004.1:0-51918 GCA_041498155.1 Gemmatimonadota bacterium
GCCCATTGCCGCGCCATGTCGGCGAGGCGCGACGGCGTATCGCGCCATGGGTCGAGCGTAATCACGATCAGCTGCGGCCGTGAACCCTTGGCGGCGAGCCGGTCCTGAGCCCGCACGACATTCTGCACGACCAGCGGGCACACGGTCTCGCAATGGGCGTACGCGAACGTCACGAGCACCGGTCGGCCGCGCAACGCGGCGAGGGTGACGACGGTGCCGTGCTGGTCCACGAGCCCCAGGGGAGGGGCAGGCTTGTCGATGCGGCCGGCGGTGCCGACGTCGGCACCGATCTCGCTGGGGCCGGGTCCACGGAGTCCCAGGGCGTACGTCACGCGCGCTCCCGCGAGGGAGAGCGCCGCCACCAGGCCGAGCGCCGTCGTGCCCAACGCGACCCGGCCGAGGGCGTGGTGCGCGATGCCCTCGAGCGCTTCGCGGATGGTGGTGCCGCCGGCCACGCTCAGCAACAGCAGCGTGATCATGATCGGTTCACCGGTCAGCAACATCCACCCGACCCCGGAAGGCAGTCCGCTCTCGGACGTTCCGAAGCAGACGAGCCGCGCCCGCAACAGCGCGGGCGGGGCCGCGTCGGACAGCGGCCAGAGCGCCAGCGCCCACCAACCGAGGGTGATGAGGAGGATCGCGCCGAGCGCCACCAGGGAGGCCCAGTGGCGCACGGCGAGCCGGCCCTCGGTCAGCCGATCTTCCATACCACCGACAGCAGCTTCCAGTTGATGAAGTAGTAGGCGATGAACGCCGCCAGGAATACGAACACCAGCACCAGCGTGCCGGTTGCCTTCTTCGAATGTTCGCCCGGCGGGATTGGTTTCGGGGGCGTCACGATTCCCGGCGGGAGGCCCGGACCGGTGTACGCGCCCGCCGGCAGCTTCTCGCCGAAGAACACCGACCACACGGTGACGAGGATGTAGATCCCGCCGCCCACCGCCGCCAGCAGACCGCCCAGCGCCATGATCCCCATGACGAGGTTTACCGCTGGATTGAACTGGACGTCGAACGGGGCGCCCGAGAAGGTGATGTCCCAGTGGCGCCGCGGCACGCCGAAGGTGCCGGCGAAGGTCATCATCAACGAGAAGATGAGCATCCCGCTCGCGAACAACCACGGTTGGATCTTGGCGAGGGGATAGAACGCGATCCGGCGGCGGAAGATCAGGGGGATCAGGTAGTAGGTCAGCCCCATGAATGCGAGGGCCGTCCCGCTCACCACGGTGGCGTGGAAGTGACCCGGAATGCGCAGCGTATTGTGGGCGATGATGTTGATCTGCTCGGTGCCGAACGTGACCCCGGTGATACCACCCACGAAGCCGAAGACGATGAACGAGAAGATCATGGCCGAGAAGACCGGATCGCCCCACGGCGCCTTGCGCAGCCACTCGAACATCCCCTTGGTGAGGCCGCGCGCGCGCTGGCCGACTTCGAGGCCGGCGGGCACGGTGAACCCGTGGACCATGGAAGCCAGCACCGCCATGTACATGAAGTAGCTGGTGTTCCACACCTTCCAGGCGGGGCCCAGGCCGGGATCCACGAGGAGGTGGTGGGCCGACGCCATCGAGATGAAGAGGATGTAGAGTGCAAACGCGCCCCGGCTGACCTTCTCGCTCAGGACGACCGAGCCGACGGTCAGCGCGCCGAGCAGGTACCAGACCGATACCATCGCCGCCACGTTGATCTGCTGGGACGCATGGCCCAGTCCCCACCACACCATCCGGTAGATCTCGGGATCGACCTTCATCAGGCCCAGCGACCAGAGGTAGGTGGGGATGTAGATCGCGGCGCCGTGACCAAGCGTGATGACCGCGATGATGGCCGCCGTGAGTGCCCCGAAGGTGACGAGCGGGACCGAGCCCTGGTAGGTGTGCTCGCGCTTGGCGACGACGAGCGTTCCGAAGAAGATGCCCACGGCGACCAGCGCGCCGACCGCGAACAAGATGACGCCTAGGTAGAACCAGGACGTCGCCTGCAGCGGGACGTACGATGTGAACAGCACGTCGGCATGGCCCGTCCACATCGTGGCTTCGGTCATCACGGCGCCCGCCACCATCAGAGCGAACGCGGTCCAGGCGAGCCTCGGGGTGGCAACGCGGCTGTTCAGTACCACCGCGCTGGCGAAGTACAGGATCGCCATCTCGAAGAAGATGATGAAGAAGATCAGCATGCTCATCCCATGGACCGTCAGGATGCGGTAAAACCAGTCCGCGGGGAGCAGATGGACCGCCTGCCACCGTGTGAGCAACACGAGGATGGCGGCGATACCGCCGATCAACAGGGCGACCGTCGCGGCGACGGCGTTCGCCTTGATGAGCGCCTCGGCCGTGGCGTTCACCTTCAGGCCGGTGCGCGGGCAGGTCCGGAACGCGGTGGGCATGGCGGCGGCGGTCACGGGGTCCCTCCCGGGCGCGGGGCGACCGGCGCCCCGGTGGAATCAACGACGAGCACCTTGCCCACCATGGTGTGGTGTCCGATGCCGCAGAACTCATCGCACACGATGCGGAAATCGCCGGCCTCCGTGGGCACGACCCGCAGCGCGTAATCGTAGCCCGGCACGACCTGGAAGTTGATGTTGACGGGACTGAGGTTGAAGCCGTGATTCACGTCGAGCGACGACAGGTGCAGGGTGTACTCGACACCGCGCTGGAGCTTCAGGACCGGCGTCCACTTCCACATCTGGGCCAGCAGATAGACATCGCTGCCGGGCGGCGGCGCGACGACGGGGATGCCCGCTTCCTGGCCGACTTGGTACTGCTTGATGAACTCCTGAACGCGCTGGTAGTAGCGCGTTGGCTCGACCCGATGACGGATGCCGGAAGGATTCTGCTGCCCTTTCAGGTGCCACAGCGGCATCATGGCGAACAGCACGAGGCACCAGGCGAACGCGACCGTCACCCAGATGCGTTCGGCCCCGTGCATCGGCGTCCACCAGATGCGTGGCGGGGAGTCCAGGCCGGTGTGCATGAGCGGTGTCCTCGGAGCTAGGGAAGGGGAGCCTGCTTGAGGGACAGGATCTCGTAGAGGCCCCAGGCCGTGTAGAAGGCGACCATGATCACGATGCCCGCCACGAGCAGCAGGAACGGCTTGTCGAGCAGCCGTTGGATCAAGGGGATGTCGGAATCGTCGCGCGGTGTTGCGGGTGGCTCTGGCACACACAGCTCCTTTCCGCGAAATCATTGTTCGCTGTGGGGCTCAGCCTGGGGACGGCCACTTCTGGGAGCCGTCTAGGAGAGCATAATCCTGTCGCTATCATGTTATATCACTACTTCAGCGCGGCAAGCAAGGAGTGGGTCTTCATGGGATGGCTCGACGGGCTGAAGCGCGCCGTGCGCCGTGGCTTCGCGGCGATGGACTCCGTCCTCAACCGCTTGTACGGCTGGCGCTACAATCCCCTGTACCACAGCGGCGCCCTGGTCGTTGCGCTGTTCGTCGTCCTGCTCGTCACCGGCATTTACGTGCTGTTCTTCTATCACATCAGTGCCCCGTACCAGTCGATCGTCGCCATCGACCAGCGCGTGTGGCTAGGGCGGTGGATGCGCGGCGTGCACCGCTACGCATCCGATGCCGCGGTCGTCGCTGCCGCGTTCCACGCGCTCCGCATGCTGGTGCAGGGGCGCACCTGGGGCCCCCGCACGCTGGCGTGGCTGTCGGGACTCGTGTTGCTGGGCTGCGTGCTCCTCTGCGGGTGGACCGGGTTCGTGATGGTGTGGGACGTCCAGGGCCAGGTGCTGGTCCAGGAGGGGGCGCGGGTCTTCGATCTCCTCCCGATCTTCGGGGAACCGATCAGCCGGGCGTTCACCGGCGAGCGGGAGCTCCCGGGCGCGTTCTTCTTTCTCAACCTCTTCGCGCACGTGGCGCTGCCGATCGGGCTCTTCATTCTCGTCTGGGTGCACGTCTCGCGACTCGCGCGGCCCGGGGTGTTCCCGCCGCGCCGACTCGCCTGGACCGTGGTCGGAGCGCTGGTCGCGCTCGCGGTCGTGTGGCCCGTGACCACGCCTCCCCCGGCCGACCTCTTCGCTCTCCCCGGTCCCGCTCCATACGACTGGTTCTATGCCTTCTGGGTGCCGCTCGCCCGCGTCGTATCGCCGGCAGCGTTGCTGGCATGGGCGCTCGTCGCCCTGGTGGCAGCGCTGTCGATTCCCTGGATCTCGCGTCCCCGATTGGCGCGACGGCTGCCGCCGTCGCTGGTGGACGAGCGGCTGTGCTCGGGGTGCGAGCAGTGCCACCTCGACTGCCCATACGAGGCGATCGCGATGGTCGATCGCGCGGACGCTGCGGCGACGGGCAAGTCGGCGCAGGTGGCGCGGGTGGACCCGTCGCTGTGCGTGAGCTGCGGCATATGTGCCGGCTCCTGTGCCCCGATGGGCGTGGGGCCGGCCGGCCGCACCGGACGGGCGCAGCTCGCCGTCGTGCGGGACTTCATCGCCGCGCGCCAGCCATCGGGGGACGTCGTGCTGGTGGCGTGCGAGCGGGGAGCCGGCGGAGCGGGCGAGCGGTCGACGTTCGACGACGCGCTCGTGTACCCCGTGAGTTGCGGCGGCAACCTGCACACCTCCGTGGTGGAGTATCTGCTCCGTGCCGGTGCGGGTGGCGTGCTGATCGTCTCGTGCCCGCCGCGCGACTGCTGGAACCGTGAAGGGCCGAAATGGCTCGAGGCCCGATTGTTTCACGAGCGGGAGGCGGAGCTGCGCGACCGCGTGGATCGTCGGCGCGTGCGCCTGGTGTACGCCGGGAGGGGAGAACGCGGCGTGCTGCGGACCGCGCTGGCGGCGTTTCGTGCGGAAATCGCGGCCCTCGAGGCGACGGTGGCCGAAAGCGACATCGATCTCGAGCGCCTGTGCGAAGTGACGGCAGCAGGCGCGGAGAACGCGCGGTGAACCGCCTGCTGCGGGGAGCGGTCGCAGCGCTCGGCGCGGCGGCGGCCGTCGCCGGCGTGCGCCTCGGATCCCTTGCGAGCTCCGGCGCCGCGACGGATGCGCGCGCCGTCATACGGCTCGCGTGGCGCGCGCGCGGCGAACGGGTGCGTGAGTGCCGCCACCGGACGCCCGCAGAGCTCCAGAGACTGCCGCCCCACATGCGACAGGAAGAGGTGTGCGCAGGACGCATTCTGCCGTACCGTCTCGTCGTCGAGCTGGACGGTGTGGCGGCGGTGGATGACGTGATTCACGGCGCCGGGGCGCGGGAAGATCGGCCCCTCTACGTCTCCCGCGACCTGCCGGTCCCGCCCGGCGCCCATCGCCTCGTGGTGAGCTTCGCGCGTGAATCGCGCGCCGCCGGCGACAGTGCGAACACCACGGGCGGTCTCAGCACCCCGGCCCGCCTGACACTCGATACCACAGTTGTCGTGGGCTCCGGCCGTGTCGTCCTCGTCACCTACGATGAGGAACGGGAGCAGCTGGTCGTGCGTGACCGCTCGGTGCGGTAGCGGCCTCAGCGTGCGAGGTCTTCGTACAGTTGCCAGCGGCGGGCGATGGTTTCCTCGGCCCGCTCGAAGAGGGCGCCGGCCTCCACCGGATTGGTCCGCGTGAGCATCCGATACCGCAGCTCTTGTTCCGCGTAGTCGCGGAACCGCAGCGTGGGCCGAGGTGAGTCGAGCGTGAACGGATTCTGACCCGCGCGCCGCAGCTCCGGGTTGTAGCGCAACAATGGCCAGTAACCGCTGTGCACCGCCCGCTGCTGTTGATCGAGGCCCATCCGCAAGTCGTACCCGTGCGCGATGCAGTGGCTGTAGGCGAGCACCAGCGATGGGCCTTGGTAGGCCTCCGCTTCGCGCAGGGCGAGCAGGGTCTGCTGGGGATTGGCGCCCATCGCGATGCGGGCCACGTAGACGTTGCCGTACGCGATGGCCTGGAGCGCCAAGTCCTTCTTCTCCGTGGTCTTGCCCGCGGTGGCGAACTTCGCGACCGCCGCCATCGGGGTCGCCTTCGACGCCTGACCGCCGGTGTTCGAATACACCTCGGTGTCGAGCACCAGCACGTTGACGTCGCGCCCGCTCGCGAGCACATGATCCAAGCCGCCCGCGCCGATGTCGTAGGCCCAGCCATCGCCCCCCACGATCCACACGCTGCGTCGGACCAGACCATCGATCACGGACAACAGGTGCCGGGCGCGCCCGTCGCCGTCATCCGCCAGGGGCTGCAGCAGAGCACGCGCGGCGGCCACGCGCAGCCGCTGGGCCCGGATGTCGCGCTCGACGCGCTGTGACGACGCGATCAGGGCCTCCGCCAGCTCGCCGCCCAGCGTGTCGCGGAACGCTGCGGTCAGCCGGCGCGCCATGGCGAGCTGGCCGTCGGCGGCGAGCCGCATCCCCAGCCCGAACTCGGCGTTGTCCTCGAACAACGAATTGGACCAGGCCGGTCCGCGGCCTTCGGCATTCGTGGCCCACGGCGTCGTCGGCAGGTTGCCGCCGTAGATGGAAGAGCACCCCGTAGCGTTGGCGACGAGCATCCGGTCGCCGAAGAGGCGGGACACGAGGCCCAGATACGGCGTCTCGCCGCACCCGGCGCACGCGCCGGAAAACTCGAACGTCGGCTCGAGGAACTGAGTCCCGCGCACCGTCGAGAAGTCCACGTGCGCCCGCTCGGTCACCGGCAGTGACTCAAAGAATGCGACGCTGGCCCGGGCCCGCTCGAGTATGGGCTCCCGCTCCGTGAGGTTGATGGCGCGCCGCCCGGCGGCCTCCCGACCCTTCGCCGGGCAGACCTCGACGCAGAGTCCGCATCCGGTGCAGTCCTCCACGTATACCTGCAGGGTGTAGCGAGTGGACGGGAAACCGCGCTCGTCGATCGGCGCGGTGCGGAACGCGTCGGGCGCGCTCACAAGCTGCGTGTCATCCAGCAGACCCGCGCGGATGCACGCGTGCGGGCAGACCATCGCGCAGTTGCCGCACTGGATGCAGGTGTCCGGATCCCACTCGGCCACGAGGTCCGCGATGTTGCGCTTTTCCCAGCGCGACGTGGCGCTGGGATAGGTGCCGTCAACCGGCAGAGCGCTCACCGGCAGGGAGTCGCCGCGACCCGCGAGTATCGGGGCGGTCACGTCGCGCACGAACGCGGGCGCCTGAGCAGACACCATGGGGAGCAGCGCGATCCGGCTGGTCGCGTGCTCGGGCAGCGGTACCTGCCGCAGGCGGGCGATCGTGGCATCCACGGCGGCAAAGTTTCGCCGTACGACGTCATCACCCTTGGGGCCGTACGTCTTCGTGATGGCGGCCTTGATTCTCTCCAGCGCCTGCTCGCGCGGGAGCACGCCCGAGATCGCGAAGAAGCAGGTTTGCAGCACCGTATTGGTGCGGCCGGCGATCCCCGCCTGCCGCGCCACGGCGCTCGCATCGACCACCCAGAACGCGAGCCGCTTGCGGATGATCTCCTCCTGAACCGGACGCGGCAGCCGTAGCCAGGTCTCGTCGGGTCCGTACGGGCTGTTGAGCAGCAGCGTGGCGCCGGGCGCCGCCACCCCCAGTACGTCGAGCGAGTGCACGAAGGCGAACTGGTGGCAGCCGACGAAGTGCGCCTGGTCGATGAGGTAAGCGGACCGGATCGGCTCGCGGCCGAAGCGAAGGTGGGACACGGTGCGCGATCCGGATTTCTTCGAGTCGTACACGAAATAGCCCTGCACGAAGAGCCCGGCCTCCTCGCCCAGGATCTTGCAGGTGTTCTTGTTGGCGCCCACGGTGCCGTCGGCCCCCAGGCCGTGGAACACGGCGCCGAAGGTATCGTCCCGCTCGGTGCGGAATGCGGCGTCGTACGCGAGGCTGGTCCGCCCGACATCGTCCTCGATGCCCACAACGAAATGATTGCGCGGCCGCTTCGCTTTCAGCTCGTCCAGCACCGCCTTGACCATGCCCGGCGTGAATTCCTTGGAGGACAGGCCGTAGCGTCCGCCGATCACCGGCAGCGGGCGCCCGCCTTCGGCCAGCGCCGCCACGATATCGAGGTGCAGGGGCTCGGCCAGCGCGCCGCTTTCCTTGGTGCGGTCGAGCACGGCGATGGTCCGCGTCGTCTCGGGCAGCGCCGCGAGCAGTCGCGCCGCCGAGAACGGACGGAACAGGCGCACCTGCAAGACCCCCACGCGCTCGCCCCGCGCCACCAGCCAGTCGACCGTCTCCCGCGCCGTGTCGCCGCTCGATCCCATCAGGACCACCACCCGCTCGGCGTCCGGCGCACCGGCGTACTCGAACAGCCGGTAGGCGCGGCCGGTGCGGGCGGCGAATCGCCGCATCGCCCCTTCGACGATCTCCGGCGTGGCCGCGAAGAACGGATTGGCCGCCTCGCGGCTCTGGAAGTACACGTCCGGGTTCTGCGCCGTGCCGCGGATGAACGGATGGTCGGGATTCAGCGCGCGCCCGCGGTGTGCCCGCACCAGGTCGTCGTCGATCAGCGACCGGATGTCGTCATCCGACAGCCCGACGATGCGCGACAGCTCATGGGACGTGCGGAAGCCGTCAAAGAAGTGGAGGAACGGGACCCGCGCCTCGAGCGTGGCCATCTGGGCGATGAGCGCCAGATCGTGCGCCTCCTGCACCGAGCCCGAGGCGAGCAGGGCGAACCCGGTGGGCCGCACGGCCATCACGTCCTGGTGATCGCCGAAGATGCTCAACGCATGCGCCGCGATCGACCGCGCGGCGACATGGAACACCGTGCTCGTCAACTCGCCCGCGATCTTGTACATGTTGGGGATCATCAGCAACAGTCCCTGGGAGGCCGTGAACGTCGTTCCCAGGGCGCCCGCTTGCAGCGCGCCGTGCAGCGCCCCGGCGGCGCCGCCTTCGCTCTGCATCTCCACGACCTGGGGCACCGAGCCCCAGATGTTCGGCCGTCCCTCGCTCGACCACTGGTCCGCCAGCTCCGCCATGGTGGAGGACGGCGTGATCGGGTAGATCGCGCACACCTCGTTCGTGCGGTACGCGACGCTGGCACACGCCTCGTTCCCGTCCACGATCATCGTCGTGGCCGGTTCGGCCGCAAGGGACGCCTGCCGGCGCGGGCGCACGGCTGCGATCGTCGTCACGCGGTGGCCGCCAGTTCCGGCGTCATTTCAATCGCATGACACGGGCACTGCTCGAAGCAGATGGCGCAGCCGGTGCAACGGTCATAGTCGAACCGATAGCGCAGGCCTGTTCCCAGCTTGATGACCGCGTGCTCCGGGCAGGCGCCGAGACAGGCGTCGCACTCGAAGCAGTTGCCGCACGAGAGGCAGCGCTTGGCTTCGAACAACGCCTCGCCCGCGCTCCATCCCTGAACGACCTCCCCGAAGCCCTGCCGGCGGGACGCGAGGGGTGTGCGCGCCTGCGCCCGCGGCGCGACATCCCGCGTGAACCAGAGGTGCAGCTTGTCGAAGGTCGCGTCGCCCCGGGCCGGTGCCTTGCTATAGGCGCCGCCGCGGAGCCAGGCGTCGATGTGCCGCGCCGCCTTCTTGCCGTGGCCCACCGCCACGGTGACCGACCGCTCCGCGGGCACCATGTCGCCGCCCGCGAACAGGCCCGGCCGACCCGTCATCATGCGCTGGTCCACCGCCACGGTGCCGTCCGGCTGCACCGCGAGCCCGGACACGCCGGCCAGGAAGCGGGTGTCGGCATCCTGGCCGACGGCGAGAACCACCGCGTCGGCTTCCAGCGTTTCGTATTCGCCGGTGCCGCGCGCCTTCCCATCCGCCCCGATCGCCATGATCTCCACCTTCAGCGTGCTGCCATCGACGGCGGTAATGCTGCGCAACCAGTGGATCTTCACCCCTTCTTCCACGGCCTCATCGGCCTCGAAGGGCAGGGCGGGCATGTGCGCGTAGTCGCGGCGGTACACGATGAGGGGTTCGTGTCCCAGGCGCAGGGCGGTGCGCGCCGCGTCCATGGCGGTGTTGCCGCCGCCATAGATCGCCACCCGGCGGCCCAGCCGGGGTGGGGCGCCGCGGTCGACGTCCCGCAGGTAGCTCAACGCGTCGAGCATCCGCACCGCGTCGGTGGCGGGAATGTCCACGCGCTTGGAGAGGTGCGCGCCCACGGCGACGAAGACCGCGTCGAACGCGCCGTCGGTCCACTCCCGCTCGAGGTCCTCCACCCGATGGTCGAGCACGATCGTGACGCCCATGCGGCGGATGCGCTCCACCTCGGCGTCCAGGACGTCGCGCGGGAGACGATAGGCGGGAATGCCGAAGTGCATCATGCCGCCCGCCTGCGCTGAGGCATCGCGGATCTCCACCACGTGCCCGAGCCGCGCGAGATGGTACGCCGCCGAGAGCCCGCTCGGGCCCGCGCCGACGATCAGGACGTGCTTGCCGCTCGGCGCGCCGACGTCGGGTGTCCACCCTTCCGCGAGCGCGCGATCTCCCAGGAACCGCTCCACCGCGTGGATGCTCACGGATTCATCGAGCTGCGCGCGATTGCACGACCCTTCGCACGGGTGGTAACAGACGCGCCCGTGCACCGCCGGCAGCGGATTGTCATCGAGGATTCTCAGCCAGGCCTCGCGGTACCGGCCCGCCTCGGTGAGGGCCAGCCACGCCTGGATGTTCTCACCCGCGGGGCAGGCGGCATTGCAGGGCGGCAGGAGGTCCACGTACTCCGGCCGCTGGCTGCGGGTCGGGCCGGTGCCACGCTTGGACTCGAGGTCCGCAGGCCGGGTGAGGTCTTTCATCATCCGACAAACAACCACCGACGGGTGCCGAAGTTCATGAAGCGCCCGTGAAGAAGTTCTTAGGGCGTCGGCCCGCGCTGCAGATCCATGTGGCGACGGGCGTTCCACCGCTCTGGTTTTCGAGCCTAACGACCTGCACCTTTGACGAACCCCGAGGGCTGAAGAGGTGCGACCGGTGTCCGTTCGTGCTGCCCTGCTCCTGCTCGCGAGCGCCAGCGGAATCCTGCGCGCGCAAGTTCCGGCGGATGCGTCCCGCGGCGACGCGTTGCCGCGCGACGATTCGATCTACGCCCTGCGCGTCGATCCCGCCGCCTACCACGGCTACGACGTCGTGCTCCTGTTCGAAGACCGCGTCCTGCGGCTGGAGGCCGACGGACGCACCGCCTACACGTTGCGGCAGGTGGCGCAGATCCTGACGCACGACGGCGTCGAGAACTGGGGTGAGCTGGCGTTCTGGCGCGCACCGGCGCGGCAACGTGTCGTCATCAACCGGATCCGGGTCATCGGCCCGGACGGGCGCGCGGTGAGCGACGGGCCGGCGCACCAGCAGGAGACGAGCCCGCAGGTCGAGGCGGGGGCACCCGTGTACAGCGATCGCCGGGCTATCCAGGTGACCCTGGGCGGCGTCGCCCCGGGGACGCTGGTCGACTACAGCTTCACCACGCTGACGGACCGCCCCTGGCTGCCGGGCGACTTCCTGCACACCTGGTACGTGAACGGGACGACCCCGGTGCGCCGCTCGCGGTTCCTGCTCGACACGCCGGCGGACCTGGACGTGCCCGTCGTCGCGGAAAACCTGCGCACGCCCGCGCGAGACACCGTGGTCACCGGTCGTCGCCTGCGGACCTGGGTCGTCGCCGACTTTCCGGCGGTCGTGTGGCAGCTGGCCTCCGGCTCGCCGAACAGCGTCGTCGCGTCGCTGCGGGTCGGCGGCAAGGTCTCGTGGCGGGACGTCGGCGCGTGGTACGACTCCGTGTCCCGCGACCGCTACCAGCTCACGCCCGAGATCATGGCGGCGCACGCGCGCGAGCTGAAGGGAGTGCGGACGCTGGACGATTCGCTGCGCGCCACCTACCGGTGGGTGGCGCAGGACTTCCGGTACGTGTCGCTCTCCCTGGGAGACGGCGGCTACCGCCCGCGCGAGCCGCGGGAGGTCTTCGAGACGCGGTTCGGGGACTGTAAGGACAAAGCGACGCTGTTCGTGGCTCTGGCGCGGCGGATGGGGGTGGTGGCCTATCCGGTGCTGGTCAGCTCGAATGGCGGCGTGGACTCCCTGCGGCCGAGCCTCAAGCCGTTCGACCACATGATCGCGGCGGTCCAGCGCGGCGCCGCGATCCACTACGTCGACGCGACGTCACCGATGACGCCGTACGACGAGTTGCCATCCGCCCTCCAGGGCGAGGTGGGGCTGGCGCTCACCCAGGGCGGTGCCCGGATCGTCGTGCTGCCGGCCTCACCGCCGATCTGGAACCGTCACGAGGAAATGGTGGTGGGGTCGCTCGAGCGGGACGGTCGGTTCGTCGGCCGGGTCACGGTGTCGGCGCTCGGGACGGAGCAGTATGGCCTCCGGGACAAGCTGGCGGATATGCGCGAGCGGGACGCGACGGCACGCGACGATGCGCTCCGGTCGTATGCGCAGGGCGTCTACGCCTCCGCGGTCGTGGACAGCTCCCACTATTCCGAGGGCCGCGATCTGACAACGCCGCCCAGCGTGACGGTATGGTTCACCGCCGCCAGAGTGGTTGGCACGGTGGGCACGCGGTACTACTTCAACCTGCCGCTATCCCGCTACAGCGACGCCGACGCCCTCAAGCAGCTGGATGTGGAGGGGGACCGGCGCTTTCCCATCGACATCGCGCGGGTGAACAGCCCGTCGGTGTACCGCTCGGCGCTCGAGTTTCAGCTGCCCGAAGGCTGGAAAGCCGAGCTGCCGGCGACCGTGTTCGTGGAGGGCCCCTTCGGCTACTATCGGGCGGAGTACGTCCAGGTCGGCCGCGTGCTGCGGGCATCGCGCGAAATGGGCGGCCTCCGCGGCCTCCTCCCCCCCGACAGCGTGAAGGCGCTGCGCGCGTGGCTGCAGCGGGTGGCGGATGATCGCAGCACGATGATCGTGCTCAACCGCGGCACCGGGGTGGACATGGTGGCCGACACGTCCGCCGCGCCGGAGGGTGGGGTCGGGACGCTGCCCGATGTGGTGTTGGGGTTGGGTGACTTCCCCGGGGCGAAGGTGACGCGAGAGGGCGAAGCCGCCGGCACGGATGCGCTGGCTATCGCATTCGCTTCCACCAAGCCGCTCGAGTCGTTCCAGCGCGACTTCGGGCCGGAGCACATGGTGTTCACCGTCGGGCATTCGCGAGTCGCCGCCGTGCAGCTGACGGCGGCCGCGTTCCATACCCGGGCCGAGGCGACCCGGCCGCTCCAGCTGCTCGATCTGTTTGATCTGAAGACGTTCTTCGGCCGCTACCTCGGCCGGGTTGCGGGAGCGGAGGTCTCCCTGGAAGGGGCTCGGGCGATTGGATTGAGCGGCATCGGCGACCGCGCGACGGGGTTCGTGCTCGAGATGGTCACCCCGCTCGCCACCTTCGATGTGGCGATGATGTTCGTGGCCCGCGGGCGGGTGTGCACGTCCCTGCTCGTCGTCGGACCTCAGGGGTTGCAGGAAGGCGACCTGGCGGGCCTGGCCCGCGTCATGGACCAGCGCGTGCAGGGCCACGAGGCGTACCTGGCGGAGCGCGCGGCCGAGCCGGCGAGCAGCCGGAACGCGCGCGCGGCGGATTCCGCCCTCGCGGCAAACACCGACGTCGCGCTCAACGCGATCGTCTACCGCCTGCCGGACAGCGCGGGTCTGACCGCGACCGAGGCGGGGTTCTCCCGCGAGGACGGATCGCCCACGTATTCGCTGTCCGTGCAGGGGAAGGGACTGACGTTCCCGTTCGGGAACTCCGCGGCGGTGGGCGTGGACATGAAAGTAACGCTCCACGGGACCGAAGCCGAGGCCCTCAAGGAGGTTTTCGTCGCGGAGCGGCTCGACCGGGCGCGGTTGCTCCGCTCGTTCATGGGGGAGATGGGCGAGATGGCGGGGCTGTTCGTGGGCGGGGATTCGTCCGCCGTGGATTCCACCACGGCGGTGGCCGTGTCGGCGCCCTCGATCGGGGCGCGGTCGGTCGCGGCCCTCCTGAAACTCCGCGGCGTGATGCAAATGGATGTCGACGCCGTGGTGTTCGCCCGCGGCCGCCTCTCCGCCTCGGTCACCGTGACCCGGCTGCCGAACACCAGCGAGCCCCCCGCCGCCGCCACGGTGGCGCGGGAGCTGTACCAGCGCATGCAGCGGGTGGTGCCGCTGGCGCGGGAAGCCGTTCCCCGGGCCGCGCTGCTGGACGGCGTCCGCCGCGTCGTCGAGGCGGAGCATGCCGTGGACAGCCTGACGACGGCCCGGGATTTCGAGGCGGCGTTCCGGACCGTCGAGCGGGCGCGTCTGGCGCAGGCGCCGGTCGGGTTTGGGAGCTCCACCTGGAACAGCCTGTGCTGGTGGGCGAGCCTGTATGGCTTCGCCCAGCGCGCCCTGCCGGCGTGCGACGCGGCGGTCGCGCCGGACTCGACCAATCTGGCGAACCGCGACAGTCGCGGGCTGGCGCGAGGGCTTGCGGGCGACCTCACCGGCGCCCGGGACGACTTCGCCTACATCGTTGCCCACGCCGACACCGGCGCGTTTCACGACCGGCGTGCCGCGTGGCTCGAGACACTGCGTGCCGGGAGCAACCCCTTCACTCCCGAGGTCGTGAAGTCGCTCAAAGAGCCGAGTCCGATGTTGGCTCAATGAGCAAGAGGCCCCACGTCGCATTGGCGACGTGAGGCCTCGTTGTTGGATCCGGCTGTTAGCGGCCGGCCAGCGCTCGCACCGCTGCGGCCAGCGTCTTCACCTTGGCGCCGTCTGCGGACGTCGTCGCGTCGCGGTCGAGCTGCGTCGCGAGCGCCGTGAGCGCGGCTTTCCGGGCCGATCCGGTCTTTCCTTCGGCGGCGGTCAGCGCCGTCCGCACCGCCCCAATGCGGGCGGCCGCGAGACCGTGCGAGCGCTCGAGCTGGTCGACGTAGGCCCGCGCGACCACGAAGCTCGCCGG
This sequence comes from Gemmatimonadota bacterium, assembly GCA_041498155.1. Classification (GTDB taxonomy): domain Bacteria; phylum Gemmatimonadota; class Gemmatimonadetes; order Gemmatimonadales; family GWC2-71-9; genus DASTHG01. The sequence goes on from JBGQHV010000004.1 coordinate 14,750, forward strand.
CCACACGACCCGCTGCTGGTCCTGGACGTTCTGGTAGTCCACGTGCACCAGCTTCGCCGCATCCAGCTCGTTCTGCGACAGCAGGGCCGACGGTTGCAGCTCGAGCACGTCCAACCCCCGGGCGATCTCGGAGCTGTAGATGTACCCGTTGTACCAGTATGCCGACCACGACCCCGCGGCCTCGAGCTTGGTCGAGTCCATCGGTCCACGGTCGAAGAAGGCGATCTCGACCGGGTGCGCCGCATCGGTCCAGTCGAACACCGACACGCCGCCCTGATACCAGCCCTGCACCATGATGTCGCGCCCGGGGACGGGGATGATGTTGCCGTTGTGCGCCACGCAGTTCTCCTGCGCGGTCTGCGGGGCGGGGAGCTTGTAGTAGCCCTGGAACGTCAGCGCGCCGTTGGCGATCGTGAACAGCGCATCCGCGCCCCACTGCGGCCGGTCGGTGGCGCGGCACTTCGGTCCGATGCCGCCACCCCACTCGTCCGAGAACAGGACCTTGGTCCCGTCATTGTTGAATGTCGCCGAGTGCCAGTAAGAGAAGTTCGAATCGGATGCCGCCGCGATCCGGACCGGATGCGCCGCATCCTTGATATCGAGCAGCAACCCGTATTCGGCGCATGCGCCCCCGGCGAGGCCGAGCGCCGGATACACGGTGATGTCGTGGCACTGGTCGGGGCCGCGGTGCACGGCGCCCGGGGGCGCCGGCGGCGCTTTCATCATCGCGTCGGCGATCCCCTGGAGCGCGTCCCGCAGCGCGGCGCTGTCGGCCGCCGTCGGCGCCCCGCTGCCGCCGCGGGCGTGCATGACGCTGTCGAGCATGGCGGTCACGAAGGGCATCGGCACGATCATGGCCTCGCCTCCCATGATCACGGCGTATCCCTTGGCGGCGCGCACGGAGTCGACGATCCCGACCGCCTGGGCCGAATCCAGCGGCGACGGGCCATGGGCGATCACCTGGGACAGACCCTCGAAGATCCGCGGGCGATTCACGATGCGCGCCTGCTCGGGATGCGCGAGCGGCACGCGGATCACGTCGAGGCGGAACCGGGCCGAGCTCGTATCCTGGTCGGGTGAGGCGGCGGAGCACCCCGCGAGCTCGCTGGGCGAGCGCACGTTCGCCTGGCCGGAGACATAAATGAAGACGGCCGCCGTATCGTGCGCATCGGTCACGACCGTGTGCGTATGCGAGCCGCGGCACGTCTGGACGTTCGCCACGGAACGGGGATGCGCGAGGTCCGAAACGTCGTAGATGCGGATGCCCCGCAACCGGGCGGCGCTCACCGTGTCCTGGATCGGCTGGGTGCCGCAGTCAAGGCGCCCGTTGAGGGACTCGCCCGAGACGAACAACAGGTGGCGATAGATCGACACGTCGCTCTGCATGTCGGGGCAGATGTTCAGCGTCGTCCGGGTCGGGTGCGCCGGGTCGGTCACGTCCCAGATCTGGAAGCCCTGGAAATTGCCCTGGATGACGTAGTGCCCCTGGAACGCCAGGTCCGAGTTCATGTAGCTGAAATCGCCCGGATCCGCCGGATTCATGAACTCCGCCGGCGGGGGGCTGGTCGAGACGAGGCGGAGGTTCCAGGCCGCCTGGGCGGCATTCATCCAACCGGCGCGCAGACCCACGCGCGGATCAGGCGTCGGCGCCTGCGCGGCGGCGGGGGACGTGGCGAGCGCGCCGGCGAGCATGACGACGGCGAGCGCCGAGTGCTGATAACGGATCACAGTCTTGCCTCAGATGGTGGTGTGGCATGGAAAGTCGCGTGTGCACCGCGCCGGGGGAAGTCCCGACACTACGCCGGCAAGGCCGCCTGACGTCGTTGCAAAAAGCGTCGTACGGCGGGGTCCTGCTCGAGGCCGATCGCCATCGCATAGGCCTCGCGGGCCGGGGCGTGGGCCCCCGTCCGGGCCAGGAGCGCGGCACGCGCCGCCCAGTAGGGCTGATACTGGGCGAGCCGTCGGTCCGAGGCGACATCCGGCAGCGCCGCGAGTCCGACGCCGGCACCGTGCAGCTCCGCCACCGCCAAGGCGCGATTGATCGCGACCACCGGCGAACGGGTGAGCGCCGACAGCGCGTCGTACAGCTGCACCACCTCCGCCCAATTGTCCTCGCCCGTGCGGCGACGGTACACGTGCGCCGACTGCAGCGCGGCCTCCACCTGATACCGGCCCACCGCGCCCCGCGGGACGGCGCGTTGCAACAACGACTCGGCCTCGAGGATCATCCGCCCATCCCACGACGCCGGGTCCTGCTCGGTGAGCGGCACGTACTCGCCGTCGCCGTTGCGCCGGGCGCCGCGCCGGGCTTCCGCGTGCAGCAGGAGGGCCAGGAGGCCCAACGCCTCCGGCTCCTCGGGCAGCAGTTCGGTCACGAGCCGTGCCAGAAACAGGGCTTCGCCGGTGAGGTCGCGGCGGGCGACATCGGTCCCGCCCGGGTCGGTCCACCCTTCGGAAAATGCGGCATAGATGGCGTCGAGCACGTCGCCGAGACGGCCGGGCAGCTCCTCGCGCTCCGGGACGCGGAAGGGGATGGCGGCCTGCCGGATCTTGCTCTTGGCGCGGACGAGTCGCTTGCCCATCGCCGCCGGCGCGATGAGGAACGCCGAGGCGATCGCCTGCGCGTCGAGGCCGAGCACCACCTGCAGCATCAACGGCGCCCGGATGGCCGGCTCGATCGCCGGATGCGCGCAGGCAAACAGCAGCGCGAGCCGGCGGTCGGGGACCTCCTCCTCCGCCGCCGCGACCTCCAGTCCCTCGGCGAGGAGCTGCAGCTCCGGGGCGGCGACCGCGCTGCTGCGGCGGCGTCGGGCGGCATCGATCAGCTTCCGGCGGGCCACCGTCAGGAGCCACGCCTCGGGGTTCGATGGGCAACCCTGCAGCGGCCAGTCGGCCAGCGCCGACGCGAACGCCTCCGACAGCGCGTCCTCGGCCGTTGCCACGTCCCCCGTGCGCGCCGCGAGGAACGCCACCAGCTTTCCGTAGCTGCGACGCGCGACCGCGTCCGCCGTGGCCTGCGCGGCCGTCACGCCATCGGCTCGTAGCGCAGAAAGACGTTGCCGTTGGTGAAGGCCCGCGTCTGTAAGTGCTTCAGGTTCAGTCTCTCCCTGATGCCGGCGAACATCGTCCTCCCAGCCCCGAGTGCCACGGGGTTCAACGCGATCTGGAATTCGTCGATCAACCCTTCCTGCGCCAGCTGCGCGACAATGCTCCCGCTGCCCAGAATGACCAGGTCGTCGCCGGACTCCTGCTTCATCTTTCGGATTGCCGCCACCATGTCGCCCTTCACCAGCTTCGTATTGCTCCAGGACGCCCGGTCCAGCGTCCTCGAAAACACCACCTTCTGCAGGCGGTTCATCCGTTCGGCCACTACGGGCATGGCCTGCAGCGCCTGCGGCGTCGGCCACCAGCGCGCCATCATCTCATAGGTCACGCGGCCGAACACCAGCACGGCCTCGCCGCGCGCGTTGTCCGCGACGAAGTCATTCCACTCCGCGTCATCCTTGTGGGCCCAGCTCATGTCACCCTGCAGATCCACGAAGTAGCCGTCCAGGGTCACCGAATTGAACACGGCGAGCTTTCTCATAGCCGCGCCTCCTTCGGCCGGCCGTCGATGAACTCCTGAATTACCGGGTTGTCGGATCGCTCCAGCAGGGGACGCACTTCGACGATCCCGTGCAGGGCCGTCGGGCAGCGGGCCGCCCACGAGATCGCTGCGTCGAGATCGGCCACGTCGATGATGTGGAAGCCGGCCAGCTGCTCCTTCGAATCGGCATAGGGACCGTCCAGCACCTGGGTCTTGCCATCCAGCATGCGGACCGTGGTCGCCGCCGAGGTGGGCTGCAGGCCGTTGCTGGCCCGCAGCACGCCGGCCTGCGACATCGCCTCCACGTACGCGCGGTAGGCGCCGAGCCACCGCTTCATCTCGTCCGGCGGAATCGTAGGCCAACCGGCCTCGTTCACATAATCCAAGAGGATGTATTTCACCGCTGTCTCCGTCCCGGGTCGTAGGCGGGCACCATGCACCGCTGTCCAATGACGCGCGAGGCGGCGCCATTTGGACATCAGGCTGAATTACGCCCGATCCGCCCCAGGGTCCAGGTGCCGGGGCCATGGACGGGGCAGCGGGGAAACACGGTCCCGCGCCAGCCGGGAAAGCCTCCGTACCCCTTCGGCGATCGCGTCGTCGCGCAGGGCGGCGAAGCCCAGCAGCCAGCCGTCCAGCCGGGCGCGCGAGCCGAACAGCCCCCGGATCCCAGGCGTCGTCACACCCGCGCGGGCGGCGGCGCGCGTCAACGCCACTTCCCGGCCCCGCGGCAGCGCTACGGTGAGCTGCAGCCCCGCGCCCCCTCCGATCGGCCGGCACCATGGGTCGAGGCGGCGCCGGATCTCCGAAAGCAGGAGATCGCGGCGCTGATGATACAGGCGTCGCATCCGGCGCACGTGGGCCGCGAAGTGTCCTTCTTCCATGAAGTCGGCGGTGACGAGCTGCGCGAGGCGCGCCGGATGGCCGTCGTGGGCCGTCCGCGCCGTGACGAACCCGCGGACCAGCGCCGGCGGCAGGACGAGGTAGGCCAATCGCAGCGAGGGAAAGAGGACCTTGGTGAACGTGCCGACGTAGATGACGTGGTCGCCGCCGTCCAGCCCCTGCATGGCGGGGAGCGGCCGGGCGTCGTACTGGAATTCGCTGTCGTAGTCGTCCTCCACAATCCAGCTGCCGCGCGCGGCGGCGTCCTCGATGAGCTGCAGCCGGCGCGCCAACGACAGCGTGACGCCGGTGGGATACTGGTGCGACGGCGTGGCGTAGATCAGGCGGGGGCGGGGGCCTGGTCCGCGCGCCGGCGGCACCAGCCCCTCGGCGTCCACCGGCACCGGCCGGAGCCGAGCGCCCATCGCCGCCAGCGCCGTCCGGGCGCCGCGATAGCCCGGGTCCTCGATCCAGACCGTGTCGTCCGGGTCGGTCAGCATGGTAGCGACCATCTGTAGCGCCTGCTGGGAGCTGGTGAGCACCAGGACCTGATCCATGGTGCAGCGCACGCCGCGCGATTGCGCCAGGTAGCGGGCGAGCGCTGCGCGCAACGCGGGCTCCCCCGCGGGGTCGCCGTATCCCAGCAACGCCGGTCCGTCACGTCGCAGCCGCCGTGTCGTGAGGCGTTTCCAGGTGTCGAGGGGAAACTCGGACAGGTCGGGGAACCCGGCTGAGAACGCCATCGTCTCCCGCGGGTCAACGCATCCGCCGCCCCGCACGATCTCCGCGCCGCGTCGCGACCACACCGCGCGCGCCGCGGCGCGCCGTAGGGGGTGGTGGGTCGAGGGGGCGTCGTCCGCGCTCACCGCGATGTCCACGAACGTGCCGTCGCCCACGCGCCGGCGCACGTACCCCTCCGTCTCGAGCTGGGCGTACGCCGCTTCCGCTGTGATGCGCGAGACACGCAGATCCGCCGCCAGGGTACGCGACGCGGGGAGGCGCTCGCCGTGCCGCACGCGGCCCGATTGGATCGCTCCGCGGATCGCGGCGCAGATCTGTTCGCGCAGCGGGCGCGCGGCGGCAGCCTGTGACTGGAACAGCGCGAACCAGGTGGGTGCCCGCCGCGCCCGGGAAGCCAATGGCCTTAGAGAACGAGACATAATGGCATAATTGATAATTCCATCCCCGCGGCTAGACTAGGCGGTATCGATCCCGTCACGGAGGGAGACAGACATGGACGCGACGCGCACGCAGTCGCTGGTTCTGGAGGTTCCGGCGCCCGCTCCGGCGGTGAGCCGCGACTTCATGACGGCGAAGCTCGCGCTGCATACGGATGCCTGGGATGTCGCCGAAGACCTGCAGCACGGCGTGGCCGACATCGTCGTCGTGGATGCGCGGTCGCGCGCGGCCTTCGCGGTGGTGCACATCCCCGGCGCCATCAGCCTGCCGCATCGGGAGATGTCGCCGCACAGCACGCAGCATTTCGATCGCCGCAAGACCTACGTCGTCTATTGCGACGGCATCGGCTGCAACGCGTCGACCAAGGGGGCCTACCAGCTCGCCCTGTTGGGCTTTCAGGTGAAAGAGATGTTGGGTGGCCTGGACTTTTGGATCCGCGACGGGCACCCGGTCGAGGCAGGGGCGAGCGCCGCGTCGCCGGCGGTCGCCTGCGGCTGCGCCTGAACCCGCTACTTCGGCGGGGCAGGCCCCTTGGGCCGATCGGGTTGCTGCATCGCCAGGTAGATGACGGCATCCCACGCGTTGTGGATGCCGATGAACAGCAGCAACAGGCCCGTCGTGGCGATGACGAAGAGCCCCGACCCGGATCCGCGCAACAGCATTACCGCCGCCAGCAGGAGGGCGGTATAGGCGGCCAGCGGGAAGGCGCCGTGCCACAGCCAGTCCTCGAGCACCGGCGCGTACCCCGTCTGCCACCGCGCCCGCCGCACGACGATCAGCGTGTAGATGATGCCCGCCAGGCCGCAGGCGCCGAGCGTGAGCGCCGCACCCGAGACCGCGTGCCAGGGGGCGCTGAGGATCGCCGACATCAGCAGCACCGCCGAGAAGTGGACGATCGTCGGGGTGCCGAAGGCGCCGATCTCCGGGCCGCGCACCGAGCGCGCCTCGGCCCCCAGGGCGATCACCACGAATTGCAGACCCGTCAGCGCCGCGGCGGACGAGCCGATGATCACGTAGAAGCTCTCCCAGGCGGCGAACGGCGACACGGCAGCCGGCTCCATCAGACGGTCTCCAGGTACTTGTGGATCATGCCCACCGCCGCCGATCCCTCGCCCACAGCCGACGCGACCCGCTTGGTGGACCCGAGCCGCACGTCGCCGGCGGCGAACACGCCCGGCACGCTCGTTTCCAGCAGGAACGGATCCCGATCCAACGTCCATCCCTTGGGCCGTTTGCCGTCGCGCATCAGATCCCTCCCGGTGATGACGAATCCCGCCTCGTCCCGCTCCACGAGGCCGGCGATCAGCTGGGACTGGGGCGTCGATCCGATGAGCACGAACATCGCGGCAGCAGTCACCGTGCTGCGCTCCCCGGTATCGTCGCGCACCAGGTCGATGCTCTCGAGCCGGCCGGTACCGCACACCCCGACGACGGACGTGTGCGTCCGCACCGCGATGTTGTCGGCGGCCGTGATGCGGTCGATGAGGTAGGTCGACATCGTGGCCTGGAGCGATCCACCCCGCACCAGGAGGGTGACCGTCCGGGCGTAGCGGGCGAACAGCAGCGCAGCCTGGCCGGCGGAATTGGCCCCGCCCACGATCACGACGTCGGCGCCCCGACAGGCAGCCGCTTCCGAGAGCGCCGCGCCGTAGTAGACGCCGGCCCCGGTGAGCGCGTCCACGCCCGGTACCTCGAGGCGCCGGACCTGCATGCCCGTCGCGAGCAGCAACGCGTAACACTTGAGCTCGGTGCCGTCCTCGAACGTCACCACGCGGTACGGGTTCTCGGCGCGAATCGCCGACACCCCCCGGGCCGTGACGATTTCCGCGCCGAACCGTCGCGCCTGGGTCGTCGCGCGGCGCGCCAGGTCCGCGCCGGCGATCCCACTCGGAAAGCCGAGGTAGTTCTCGATCTGCGAGCTGGTGCCGGCCTGCCCGCCCGTCGCATCCAGCTCGATCAGGATGGTGCGCAGGCCCTCGGAGGCGCCGTACACCGCGGCCGCCAGTCCGCTCGGGCCGCCACCCACGACGACGAGATCGTAGAACGGCTGCCGCGCGTCGGTCTGCAGGCCGATGTGCTCCGCCAGCTCCCGGATGGTGGGCGCCAGCAACGAGGTCCCGTCTGGAAAGAAGACGACCGGTTGCCGCTTGAGCCCCGGCGTGAGCGTCTCGACCAGGGCGCGCGTCGCTTCATCCGTATCCAGATCGATCCACCCATAGGGCGTTTGCGTACGGGAGAGAAAGTCGCGCAGCTCGTGGCTGCGGGGGGACCAGCGCGAGCCGGCCACGCGGATGCCGTCGAATGGCGGCCGGAATGCCGTCGCCCAATCGACCAGCAGGTCGTCCAGCACTGGATACAGGTGCTGTTCGGGGGGATCCCACGGTTTCATCAGATAGTGATCCAACCCGACCTCGTTGATGCCGCGGATCGCCGCTTCGCTATCGGCGTAGGCGGTGAGCAGCACCTTGCGCGACACCGGGTGCAGGACGCGCACTTCCCGGAGCAGCTCGGTGCCGGACATCCCGGGCATGCGCTCATCCACCAGGAACAGGGCGATCGGTGTGCCGCGCTGCTTGAGCTGACGGGCGGCTTCGAGCGCCTCGGCGCCGGACCCGGCCTTGAGGATGCGGTAGTCGTTGCGGTAGTGCTGGCGCAGGTCGCGCTCGATGGCGCCCAGCACCAGGGCGTCGTCGTCGACGCTCAGGATCACCGGCTTGGCCGCCATCACGAGGTCACCGGAAGCCGAACGCGGAACTCCGTGCGCGCTGGCCGGGAGTCGACCTCGATGGTCCCGTCGTGCCGCTGCACCAGCCGCCGCACGATGTCGAGCCCGAGCCCCGTGCCGTCGCCGACCTGTTTGGTGGTGAAGAAGGGATCGAAGATGCGCCCCCGAATGTCGTCGGGAATGCCGGGGCCGTCGTCGATGACGCGCACCATGACCGCGCCGTCGCTCGGGGCCGCGCGAACCTCGACCCGGCCGCCGGTCGCCACGGCGTCGAGGGCGTTGTCGATCAGGTTGAGCCAGACCTGGTTCAGCTCGCCGCCGTAGCCCTGCACCCGGGGGAGATCGGGCTCCACGGTCACGTTCACGGCGACCGACTTGGCGCGCGCCTTGGCCTGCAGCACCGCGAGCGTGTCGATCAGCCCCCGGCCGACGTCCACGGCTTCGGGCACGGTGGCGTGGTCCATCCGCGTGAACCCCTTCACGGCCGCCACGAGGTCATGGATGCGGGACGCGGCCAGCTCGATGTCGACGGCGATGCGACGGGTCGCGCAGTCGGCGGCGACCCACGCGAGCGCCGCCTCGAGCGCAGGCCCCTCGAGCGTCGCCGCGAGTCTGTCGAGCGTTTCGAGCGTCACCGCGGTCTCCGCGAGCGGCCCGGCGGAGGACACGTCCGCGCCGTGATCCTCGAGCCAGGCGACGACCGCGTCCTCGTGGTCCGCGCGTTGGAGCGGGGAATGGACGGAGGTGACCGGCGTCCCCAGGCAGATCGTGCGGACGGCGTCGACCGCGGCGAGCTGCTCTGCGGAGAGCCCAGCGGCGCCCAAGGCCCGGGACGCCCGCTCCGCGCCGGTCAGGTACTCGGTGAATCCCTTGGCGCTGCGGACAATGGCCGAGGCGGGGTTGTTGAGCTCGTGCGCAAGACCCGCCGCGAGCTTGCCCAGGGACATCAGCTTCTCGTCGTGCAGGTCGCCCGAGGTGAAGGCCCGGGCGCGGTCGAGCATGACGTGCACGAACACGGCGGCGAGCTCGTGGCAATCCCGGATCATCTCCGGAAAATGGTCGCGGGAGACCGACACCAGCTCCGTCGGCGCTTCGGCGACCACGGCGCCCAAGGTCTTCGAGAGCCGCGAATACGGCATGAGGCCGGTGACCTCGCCGCCGCGCCACTCCATCGCCTTGCGCCGCCCGGCCCCGCGGTCGATGTGGATCGAGAGGTGTCCCGAGAGCACCAGGTACAGCGAGTCGATCTTGCTGCCTTGGGGATACAGCGCCTCACCGGCGGCGAGGCGTTGCGGCCGGCCGTGCGCCGCCACCCACACGACTTGCTCGTGCGGCATGTCGCGCAACAGCGCGTGCTGTTTGAGGCGCTCGACGAGATCGGCGGAGGGTGCGCTCACAGCGCCCGAAGATACCTCTCCGAAGAACCCTTCACAAAAGATCACTTCACCCGGGATTCCCGCTCGGTTGTATTGCCATAGCGCAATATGACCATGCACACACGGGAGCCACCGATGCCACACCCTGCGACGATCCCCCTCGACCCCACCCTCCTCGGCCGGGCCGCCAACGTCATCAAGTGCCTCGGTCATCCGCTGCGGCTGATGCTGCTCGACGCGATGGAATCGGGCGAGGCTACGGTGGGCGAGCTCCAGGCGCGCACCGGCGCCGGCCAGGCGATGGTGTCGCAGCAGCTCGCGACGCTGCGGGGGCATGGCATCGTCACCGCCCGGCGCGACGGACCCTTCGTCCGCTATTCGATCTCGGAACCCAAAGTGCACCACATCCTCGACTGCATTCGGGGGTGTGGGGCGTGAAGGAGCACCAATGAAGCGCATCGCGATACTGGGAGCCGGCACGGCGGGCACCATCATGGCGAATCGTCTCGCCAAGATGTACCGCCGAGCGTTGGCCGACGGCGACATGCTGATCACGGTCGTGGACCAGGACGACCGGCACGTGTACCAGCCCGGCTTGCTGTTTCTGCCCTTCGGGGGATACACGCCCGACCAGATCGTGAAGCCGAGCCGGGGGCAGCTGAGCGACCGTATCGAGTACATCCAGGCAGGCATCGACCGGGTGGAGGCGGACCGGGACGTCGTGTTTCTGGAGGACGGCCGCCCGATCCCCTACGACGTCCTGATCGTCGCGACGGGGACGCGACTCGCGCCCGAAGAGACGGAGGGACTGCTCGGGGAAGGGTGGCGCTCGATGGTCTTTGACTTCTATACGCTCGAGGGGGCGACCGCACTGCGCGACGCCCTCGCACGTTTTCCGGGTGGCCGCCTCGTGATCGACATCGTCGACATGCCGATCAAGTGCCCGGTCGCGCCGCTCGAGTTCGCGTTCCTGGCGGACGCCTTCTTCACGCGCCGCGGCATCCGCGACCAGGTGGACATCACCTACGTCACGCCGCTCGACTCGGCCTTCACCAAGGCCACCTGCGCGAAGACGCTGACCCATTTCCTCGCCGACAAGCGCATCACGCTGGTGACGGAATTCGCGGCGGGGACGGTCGACGGGCCCGGCGGGCGGCTCGTCTCCTACGACGAGCGCGTGGTGCCGTTCGACCTGTTGGTCACCATCCCGCTGCACGTGGGCCAGGACTACGTCGGGCGCTCACCGGGGCTCGGGGATTCGCTGCAGTTCGTTCCCACCGATCTCCACACGCTCCAGACGAAACGGAAGGCGAACATCTTCGCCCTGGGTGATGCCACCGATCTGCCGTCGTCCAAGGCCGGCTCGGTGGTGCACTTCCAGTCCGAGATCCTGGCGCCCAACATCCGCCGATTCCTGGCGGGCGAGCCGCTCGATCCCGGGTTCGACGGCCACTCCAATTGCTTCATCGAGACCGGATTCGACAAGGCGCTGCTGATCGACTTCAACTACGAGGTCGAGCCGCTGCCCGGGAAGTTCCCGTTCGCGCTGGGACCGATGTCGCTGCTGAAGGAGTCCCGGCTCAATCACCTCGGCAAGCTCGCGTTTCGTTGGGCCTACTGGAACATGCTGCTGCCGGGGCACGACATCCCGGGGATCGCGCCGCGGATGTCGATGGCCGGCAAGCGCCCGGTCGCGACGGCGGCGGCCACCACACCGCTCACTGGGAAGGAATCCTGATATGCCCGTGCTCACCCTGTTGGACACACCGATCGAGGTGGATGCCGAGGGCTTCCTGCAGCAGCCCGAGCAATGGAGCGAGGATCTCGGTCTCGAGATCGCGCGCCAGAACGGCCTCCCCGACCTGAACGACCGGCACTGGATGGTCATCCGCTTCATGCGCGAGACCTATCTCAAGACCGGCACCGCGCCCACCATCCGCACGCTCGGCAAAGACTCGGGCGTGCCGGTGAAAGAGCTGTACCAGCTCTTCCCCAAGGGCCCGGCGAAGCTCGCCGCGAAGATCGGCGGCATCCCCAAGCCCAAGGGCTGCATCTGAGGAGACTTGTCATGACTACGACTGCAGTGCCGCGTACGGCCGCTGGTGCCGAACCCGTCGCCCCAATCGAGACGATCCGCAAGGTGTCGATCGTCGTCTCGCACGGCTCACTCGAGGGGATCTATCCGGCCCTCATCATGGCGAACGGGGCCCGGATGGAGGGGATCGAGGCGAATCTGTTCTTCACCTTCTTCGGGATGGACGCCATCACGAAGCAGAAACAGTCCAAGATCCGGGTCGCCACCGTCGGCAATCCGGCCATGGGCATTCCGACGCTCCTGGGCGCGCTGCCGGGCATGAGCGCGCTCGCGACGAAGCTGATGTCGAAGAAGATGGAAGCGCTCGATATCCCGCCGATCGGGGAATTCATCCAGCTGTGCGCCGACTCCGGCGTGCGGCTGTTCGCCTGCAAGGCGTCGGTGGACATGTTCGCGCTCAAGAAAGCCGACTTCGTCGATTCGGTGGAGGACATCATCACCGTCGGCGATTTCTACGGGCTCGCCGCCGGCGGCCAGATCATTTTCACTTGACCATCACAGGTTGTCATGGGAGCTGTCTATGTCACGTCATCTCGAGATCGGCCTGGCCGGCGCGCTGCTCATCGCGCTCGCGTCCGTCGCCTCGTCGCAAACCAACGGATACCTGCTCGCGTGCTCCGCGGCGGCGCCGCTCGGCCGGGGCTGCACGACCCTCGCCGACCCCGGCGATCCGGCCGCCATGCTGTCGAACCCCGCGGGCCTCATCTCGATCGGCGGACGCGCCCTGTCGCTGAACGGCGCGGCGTTCCTGCCGACGCTCAACTACACCAACGCGTTCAACCCGCGCACGGCGGGCAAGAACAATGTGTTCCCGCTGCCGGCCGTCTTCTTCGCCGACCGCCTGTACGGCCGGTGGGCGTTCGGTCTCGGCGTCCAGACGCTCGGGGGCATGGGCGCCGACTACACGTTGACGCACCCCCTGCTCGGGCCCAATCAGCGCTACCACTCGAAATTCGGTCTCATGAAAGGCGGGCTCGTCGCGGCCTACCGCGTGACGCCGCGGCTCTCCATGGGCGTCATGGCCGGCGCGCTGTTCGGGCAGGTCGAGTTCGCGACGCCGTACGCCGTCAGCCCGGCGCAGCTCGCCGGCCTCGCCGGCCTCGGGCAGGACCCGGACTATGCGCCGCTGCTCGCCGGCTTCACTGAGGCGACGGCGTATGCCCGCATGGATGGGCTGTCCGGCTTCGGCTTCACGGCGGCGGCGAGTCTGCAATACGCGGTGACGCCGGACGTGACGCTGGCGCTCGCCTGGACCGCGCCGTCGACGCTCACCCTGGGCGGCGGCAGCGCGGCGATGGACATGAACGCCCAGTTCGGCCAGCTCTATCAGGGGATGGTCGCCGCCAAGGGCGGCGATACCGCGACCGTCAATGCGCAGCTGGGCGGCTTCGGGATCAACATGGCCGCGGGGATGGCGAGTCGGTTCGGCGCCGCGGTGGACTTCGGTGTGCCGCAGACGCTGACACTGGCGCTGGGTGCGCGTCCTTCGGACCGCTGGTTGCTGGGGCTCGATGTGGGTTGGATCGGCTGGAAGCACGCCTTCCGGGACATGCCGGTCCGGTTGTCGGACGGGACCAACGCCAACGTCAACATCATGATGAACGGCACGCCTACGAACGGCGCATTCGCGACGGCGTGGCCGATGGCGTGGGAGGATGCGTGGACCGCCCGCGTCGGCGCCGAATTCGCCGCGACGCCCTCACTGGCGCTGCGTGGTGGCGCGATGTACGGGACGAGTCCCGTCTGCAGCGAAGGACTCTTCACGATCTTCCCAGCCATCGTCCAGAGTGCGGCGACGCTGGGGGCGGGGTATCAGGTCGGCCACACGATCGTCAACCTGACCTACGCGCACACCTTCAGCCGGTCGCAGACGGCCGGCTCGCCGCACATGGTCGCGGCGGAGTATGCGAACAGCACGAGCAGTCTGGGGGAGAACACGTTCTCGTTCGGGCTGGGGTGGCGCTTCTAAGCTGAATGACACAGCCCCCAGGGACGAGTGTCTCTGGGGGCTCACTGTTTACACCCTAGAACCCGCCGCCGCCGCCGCCCCCGCCGCCCCCGCCCGACGACCCGCCGCCGCCGAATCCCGATCCGCTCGAGCTGCGCGGCGACGACGACAGCGTGGAGCTCGCCTTGCTCGTCATCGCGGCCAGGCTGTTCGAGAAGTGGCTCGGGCTGAACGCGACCCCGCCCGATCCCGTGTACCACGTGGGCGACTGCTTGTAGATGCCTTCGAACGCCCGGGCCCACTGCCGTTCCACGCCGAACGCCATCGCATAGGGGAGATAGCGGTCGAACAACTCGGGCTTCTCCAAGATCACCCGCTTGAAGTGCTCGGACTCCACGCGCCGCAAGAACTCTTCGAAGCCGAGCACCTGCTCCAGCAGGCGGGCGCCGGCCTCGGTCCGCGCGGGCATGATGGCGCCGAAGCCGATGAGGATCAACGCGACGAGCACTCCCGCCACGATGAACGGCACTGGCGTCATGAGCAATTGACCGGCGGTCGCGCCGCCCAGAGTGCCGATGAGGACGCCTGCGAAAATGCCGCCGCCGGTCCAGCGCGCGCGCACGCGATCCGGGCGGGCGTGGTACGCACCCTTTTCCAGCAACCGATCGAAGAGGTTGGTGCGGATCCCGGGCAGCTTGCTGTAGAATTGGTTCTCGAGCTCCGACATCTTCACGGTCGCGCCCCGGCTCGCGAAGATCCCGTCGTACACACCCTGCTCGTGCGGCGCCAGCGGGCTCCCCGGGGCGGCTGGCTCGAGGCGATGCAACACGTACTCCCGCCCTCCGATGAGCCCGAACAGCATACGATCGTCGATTTCTTCGATGCGCAGATAGCCGCGCACCGCCAGGTCCACGAGCGTCGCGGTGATGTCGCGCATGTCGACGGAGTTGTCGAGCAACGTTCCCGCCTCTCCGGGGGTGAAGCCCTGGGGCGGGTCGTACTGGACCGTGACGGGGAGGCGGCGCGGATCCCGGCCGCGGCGGCGCCAGGCGGCGAAGGCCAGCAGGAACGCGGGGATCGGGATAGCGAGCGGCCAGTTGCTGCCGAGGAATCCCGCCACGCGGGACGCGGTACTGGGCGGCGTGACCACCCCCTTGTCCCACCCCACCACCGCCGTCAGTCCCTCGTGGAAGCCGAGCGCGTGGGGCATGACCACGCTCACCGTCGTGCCGCGGGTCTCGACCGTGGCTTCCTGGGCGGTGGAGCCGTAGGCACCGTTGAACGCGATCGCCCGGATGCCCCCCGCGGCCGCGGGCAGCTCGATCCGGGCCGAGACCGCGTCCAGCGGGACGTCCCACTCGTCGCCGGTGACGTTCCAGTACAGCTCGTCGTGGTCCTCGAAGAAGCGCAGCCCGTTGCGGGCGCGATAGCGCAGCACGACGGTGTGCGTCGCATCCTGGGCGCCCGGTACCCAGATCTTGAACTTGGCGTAGTGCCGCTCGCGGCTCTTGTCGACCCGCAGCGTGCGTCCGTTCTCGTCCGTGGCGCCCAGGAGCTCGAGGCGCAGGGTCCAGTTGAAGCCCTGATCGGTGTGGTACTCCACGGGGATCGTCCGGTACACGCCGTTCCACGACCCGGTGAACCGCGCCACGATCGACTCGGCCACCGCGATGGCGCCGTCCGGCTCGACCTGGATCGTGGCGTGAAACCGCTCGATGGCGAGAGAGCGCTGCGCCGCCAGGCGTGTGGTGCAGCCCAGGACGAGCAGTAGCACCGCCAGGCGCGGCCTCATGCGCCGGTCTCGACGCGGGGCACGGCGCCCTCGGAGGGATCGTCCAGGCCGAAGAACTCGCGCGGCGCGAATCCCAGCAGCCGCGCGAAGAGGACGGTGGGGAATTGAGCGATGGCGGTGTTGAAGTCGCGCACCACGGCGTTGTAGTAGCGGCGCGCGTTCTGGAGACGGTCTTCCACGTCGGTGAGGGTCCGCTGCAGGGCGACGAAGCTGGCGGCCGCCTGCAGGTCTGGATAGGCCTCGGCGATCGCGAAAATGTTGCGCAGCCCTCCGGCGACCGGGTCCTCTTCGCGGGCGCGCGCCGCTGGTCCCGTAGCCTGGACCGCGCGGGCTCGCGCGGCCGCCAAGGCCTCGAGCGTCTGGCGCTCGTAGCCGGCGTGTCCCTTCACGACGGCCACGACCTCCGGGATCAGGTCATGGCGTCGCTTCAACTGGACGTCGATATCCGCCCACGCGTTGGCGCTCAGCTGCCGCAGCTGGGTGAGACGGTTGAACACCACGATCGCCCAGACGACGCCGACGGCGCCGATGACGACAGCCAGCCACATTGCGGGTCTCCGGGAAACGCACCGTGCGGGACAATATAGGGCGCGCGGCGGCTACGTCGCCCGCTTCAACGCCACGCAGCACATCCCCGGCTGCGGATCCAGCACCGCCTCGCACCGGGTCAGCCCGAGCCCGCTCACCACGCCGGACAGTAGCGCCTGGTTGGCGCTGCACATGAGCGGTCGGTAGTCGCGCGCCAGCGCGTCGAAAGGGCAATTGTGGAGGCGGATCGCTCCGTCACTGGCGCGCGACGGCTCGTAGCCGTACGCCCGCAGAATGGACGTGATCGGCGGGCGCCTGCCGCTGCGGTGCCGGGCCTCCCGGCCAAGGCCTGCGCCGACGGCGCGGGCTGTCCTGCGCAGCCGCGCCCGGGTCGCGGCGGGCGCCGCGGCGGCGAGGGTAGCGGCGAACAGCCGGGCGGCGAGCTCGTACTGGCGTGGCGGCAAGGAGACGTCGATCTGGGCCGGTGCGCGGCGGTACAGCTTGGCCGGGCGCCCGGCTCCCGGGCCGCTGCGCCTGGTGAGACGCCGGTAGGACACCGCGAGCAGTCCCTGCGCGACCAGCTTGTCCAGGTGGAAGGCGGCGAGCGGGCGGGCGATGGCCACCGCGCGGGCCGCCTGATCCCGGCTCACGTCGCCCGGCGCACGGGCCACGTAGAAGTAGAGGGCGCGCCGCACCGGATCGGCCAGGGCGGCGAGCTGCGCGATGGTCTGTTCTTCGCGTTTCCTCGGCATGCCACCAATCTAATACCTGCCGCCGCTGGCGAAACCCCGGGGCGGAGATCCAAACGGAACAAAACAAACGTATACTTGTTTTAGAGCTGTGTCGTTCACCCGTCCTTCCATAGGAGCGCCCCATGGTGTCCATGTTGCTCGCGGCGGCCCTCGTCGCCGCCCCGTCCTCCACGCCCCGGCCGCCGCACGCGCCCGTCGCGATCGCGGCGCCGATCAGCCGCGCGGCCTTTCATGACGCCATGCGCCAGCTGTGGGAAGACCATATCACCTGGACCCGTCTCTACATCGTCAGCGCCGCCGCCGGCCTCCCCGATGCCGGCCCGACGGCCGATCGCCTCCTCCAGAACCAGCGTGACATCGGCGACGCGATCCGGCCGTTCTTCGGCGATGCCGCCGGCGCCGGTCTCACGGCGCTGCTGCGCGGACACATCCTCACGGCCGTCAAACTGATCGGCGCGGCGAAGAGCGGCGACACCGTGACGGTCAGCGCGACGAGCGCCGCGTGGTACGCCAACGCCGACAGCATCGCGGCGTTCCTGAGCTCGGCCAACCCGAGGCAGTGGCCGGTCGCCACGCTGCGCGCCGCGATGAAGATGCACCTCGACCTCACGCTCCAGGAGGCGACCGCCCGGCTGCACGGCGACTGGGCGGCGGACATCGCGGCCTATGACGCGGTGCACCGCCACATCCTCCAGATGGCGGACGTACTGAGCGATGGCATCATCAAACAGTTCCCCAGTCGGTTCAACTGAGGCGCGGCCGATGTCGAGCCTGCCGTTGACCGCCCTTCCCGAAACAGCCATGGCCGACGGCAAGCTGCGCCGGCTCGCCCGGAAGGTACGGGCCGTGATGGAGGAGCTGGACCTCGACCTCACGGATCCGCACCTCGCGGGGACGGAGCTGCGGGTCGCCCGGGCCTATCGCGAGCTGTTCGCCGGGCTGGCCGCCGATGCCGAGCCCGCGCTCCGCACGTTTCTCAACGTCGAGGGCTATCGTGAGCCGGTGAGTGTGGTGGGGATTCCGTTCTACTCCCTCTGCGCGCACCATCTCCTGCCGTTCTTCGGCTCGGCGCACGTGGCCTACCAGCCCGGGCAGGAGATCGTGGGGCTGTCCAAGCTGGCGCGCGTCGTGGAGTTTTACGCAAGGCGGCCGCAGGTGCAGGAGCGCATGACCGAACAGATTGCGGAATTCCTGGACCGGCGCCTGAGCCCCGGCGGCGTGATGGTGGTGCTCCAAGCGCGCCACTTTTGCATCGAGATGCGCGGCACGAACCGCGCCGGGCTGGTCACCACGACCAGCGCCGTGCGCGGCGTCTTCAGCGAGGCGCGGCGCCGCCGCGCGTTTGAGGCGGCGCTGCCCCGATTCGGGGCTCCAACACTCGAGGACGCCGGCGTATGACGCACTACCCCTATGTGATCGTCGGCGGGGGGATGACCGCCGCCGCCGCCGCCCGCGCCCTCCGGGAGACCGATCCGTCCGGCGCCGTCTGCTTGATTTCCGCCGAACCGCACCCGCCCTACGCTCGCCCACCGTTGTCCAAAGGTCTGTGGAAGGGTGAGCCGGAATCGGGCATCTGGCGCGGCACCGACGCCGCCGGTGTGGAGCTCCGGCTGTCGAGACGTGTCACGGCGATCGACGCGCAGCACCGCACTGTGACCGACGAGCGCGGAGACGCCGTCGGCTACGACAAGCTGCTCCTCGCCACGGGCGGCACGCCGCGGCGCCTGCCGCTCGATTCGGAGCAGATCATCTACTTTCGCACCTACGACGACTACCGCCGCCTCCGCGCGTTGGCCAATGAGCGACTGCGCTTCGCCGTGCTGGGCGGCGGGTTCATCGGCTCCGAGATCGCCGCGGCCCTTCGGATGGCGGGCCGCGACGTGGTGATGCTGGTGCCGGAGGACGGCCTGGGCGCGCGGGTGTTCCCAGCCGACCTGTCACATGCGCTGGTCGATTACTACCGCGAGCAGGGCGTGGAGGTGCGCACGGGCGAAGGGCTCGCCGGGCTGACCCCGCGCGCCGGCAAGGTGGTGCTCCGCACGACGGGGGGCCAGGACCTTCCGGCGGACGTCGTCGTGGCGGGGCTCGGGATCCAGCCGAACGTCGTGCTCGCCGAGCAGGCGGGGCTGCGGGTGGAGAACGGCATCGTGGTGGACGAGGGGCTCCGCACCAGCGACCCCGATATCTACGCCGCGGGCGACGTCGCCAACTTCTTCAACCCCTCGCTCGGCGCCCGTATGCGGGTGGAGCACGAAGACAACGCCAACACGATGGGGGCCGCGGCGGGTCGCGCCATGGCGGGGCAGGGCGCCCCCTATACCCATCTCCCGTTCTTCTATTCGGACCTGTTCGCGCTCGGGTACGAAGCGGTGGGCGAATTGGACCCGCGGTACGAGATCGTGGCCGACTGGAAGCAGCCGTTCCGCGAGGGCGTCGTCTACTATCTCCGGGAGGGCCGGGTGCGCGGAGTGCTGTTATGGAACACCTGGGGGCAGGTGGACGCGGCGCGTGCCCTGATCGCGCTCCCGGGACCCGTGGCGGCGGACTCCCTGCCGGGGCGGTTGCCGGTCTGACCGCACCGGCTCGGAAGGCCCGCCGGCGCTCGGGAGTCAGCACGGAACACGAGAACTAGCGATATTTACCAGCTTGTTGACCCCGGCCTGGCTGCGCCCCGCCAGCGGGTTGTTCTCGCGATCACACGAGGAGTCCCGATGGCGGCTGCCGCGCCGATGAAGCACCCCCTCAAGGTCAGTGAGCTCATGCGCCGCCGGTTGAAGGAGCTGCAGCGCACCCCGGGCGAGCTGGCCGAAGCGATGCAGGTGCCGGAGTCCTACATCGCCGATCTGCTCGCGGGACGCCGCCGTCCGCCCGCCCCGGGCCGCACCGACGTGTACGACCGCATGACCAAATTCCTGCGGTTGCACCGCAACGAGCTGTCCACGTCCGCCCGCGCCGAGCGGGAGGAGGACACGGGTGGGCATCGCCGGCCGGACCAGAAGGTTCGGAAGCTGCTGCTCGACCTGTGCGAGCCGACGCGCGCGCGCGCGTTGAGTCGCCGGCTGACCGAGCGGAAGGGCGACCCGGCGCTCGAGATCATCATTGCCCAGCGGCTGCTCGAAGTGGCGCAGGGATTCGTGCGCCGCCAGCTGGACGACGAAGTGGGGATCCGGGTGGCGGCGAGCCGCGAGGGCTGCACCCACATCGACATGCGGCTGCGGCTCATCGATTTCCTCGACGTCACGGCCGACTCGCTCACGGTGACCGACCACGAGGTGTACGTGCGCCCGCGGATCGCCACCTGGGACATCGATCTCGAGACGCACGCGATGAAGATCGTGCTGCGCTCCCACGAACCGGAGCCGCGCCAACAGCGGGCCCTGCGCGTCTGAGGGAGCGCAAAACAACACGGCGCCCGCTCTTGCGAGCGGGCGCCGTGCCTCTTGTGGTACCGCCGGTGGTTAGAGCTTGACGACGTTCTCAGCCGCCGGGCCCTTTTGGCCCTGGACGACGTCGAACTCGACGCGCTCGCCTTCGGACAGGGACTTGAAGCCCTGCGCCTGAATGGCGGAATGATGCACGAAGCAGTCCTTCTCGCCGTTTTCCGGCGTGATGAAACCGAACCCCTTCGCGTCGTTGAACCACTTCACGATACCGTTGATGCGTGCCATCTGTTGATGACTCCCTAACTAAGAGACTGTTCTCGGCGCCGAGCGGCTGCACCTTGCGGCGCGCCGCCACCTGTACTGCCAGCACCGTCGAGCGGAACACCTGCAAAAAAAATGGAGAACCTCAGGCGATGCCCAGGTCCTCCGATCGGTCTCACTGGTGTTCAGCCAACGGCAGCATGCCGCGGCCCTACGCTCGAAAAAGAATATCCTCAAATCACCTCGAAAAGTCAAGCCCCGGCACCATCACGTGCGTGCCGCCACACTTACGGCCGTCCGCGCGGCGGAGTGCGTTTGCTCTCCCAACACCACGTGCACGGTGTGCGTCGCGCCATCGTCCACGAGGGGAATGCCCGCGGGATCCACCGCGTCGCCGTCGAGCTCCGCCGCCGCGATCCCCCGACACCGGTGATCCGGGTTGGCGACGGAGATCTCGTAGACCGTCTTCCCGTGGCGCCAGGTGATGGAATACTCCGTCCACGCGGCGGGGATGCAGGGATCCAGCTCGAAGACCGCTCCGTGCCGCTTGAGGCCCAGGATGCTCTCCAGCCCGGCGCGGTACATCCAGCCCGCCGATCCCGTATACCAGGTCCACCCGCCACGTCCGGCATGCGCCGGGTGAGCGTAGACGTCGCCGGCCGTGACGTACGGCTCGGTCTTGTACCGTTCGACATCCGCGGCGCTGCGCGTGTGGTTGATCGGATTCAGCAGGTGGAACAGCTCCACCGCCTCGTCGCCATTCCCAAGCCGGGCCACCGCCATCACCGTCCACACCGCCGCGTGCGTGTACTGGCCGCCGTTCTCGCGCACCCCGGGCGGATACCCCTTGATGTACCCGGGATCTTGCGCCGACTGATCGAAGGGAGGCGTGAGCACCAGCACGACCCGGGCCCCGCGCCGCACCAGCTGCGTGCGGACCGCGTCCATCGCCTGCTCGGCGCGTCGCGCGGGCGCGGCTCCCGACAGTACGGCCCACGACTGGGCAATCGAGTCGATCTTACATTCGTCATTCTGGGCCGAGCCCAGGGGAGACCCGTCGTCGTAGTATCCCCGCCGGTACCACTCCCCGTCCCAGGACCGTTCGAGCATGTGCGCGAGGCGCCCCGCTTCGCCCGCATACCGCGCCGCGCGCTCCGGGTCCCGCCGCTCGCACAGTGGGATGAACTGCTGGAGCACCGTATAGAGGAACCACCCGAGCCAGACGCTCTCCCCACGGCCCTGGAGCCCCACGCGGTTCATCCCGTCGTTCCAGTCGCCGCCGCCGAACAGCGGAAGGCCGTGCGCGCCGGCCGTGATCCCTTTGTCGATGGCTCGCAGGCAATGGTCGAACACGGACGTCGTGGTATCGGACACCCGGGGTTGTCCGTAGACCTCCGTATCGCCGGCGGCCAACACCGGCGCCTCGAGGAACGGAACAAGCGAGTCGAGGATAGTCACGTCACCCGTCGTGTCCACGTAGTGCGCCACCGCGTATGGCAGCCAGAGCAGATCGTCCGAGCAACGGCTGCGCAGGCCACGGCCGGACGGCGCGTGCCACCAGTGCTGCACGTCGCCTTCGAGGAACTGCCGGGCGGCAGCCCGGAGGATGTGTGCCCGGACCAGATCGGGCCGCGCGAGCGTGAGCGCCATGACGTCCTGGAGCTGATCGCGGAATCCGAACGCGCCGCTCGGCTGGTAGAAGCCGGTCCGTGCCCACAGTCGGCAGCTCAGGTCCTGGTACAGGAGCCAGCGGTTCATGAACAGGTCGAAGGAGTCGTCGGGGGTGCGCACCTGGACGGCTTCGAGGGTGTCGGCCCAGAAACGCTCCACCGCCTGTACGGCGGTGTCGGCGGCGGCGACACTGCCCTGGCGGCGCACCAGCTCATCAGCATGCGCGCGATCCCGTCCCTGGCCAAGGATGAACACCAGGCGGTGGCTCTCCCCGGGGCGCAAGGCGATCTGGACTTGCAGTGCGGCGCATGGATCGAGTCCGGCCCCGAACTGTTCTGATAGCGCGTGCTGCCGCAGCGCGGCCGGTCGCGCCACCGAACCATTCCGTCCCAGGAACGAGAGGCGGTCGCCCGTGGCGGAGCTCGCCGGCTCGCTGCTGGACGTGAACGCGACGCGTCCCGCGAGCTCCTGGTTGTAGGGGTTCGTGGCCAGGATGGCGCCCGTCGCTGCGTCTCGCTCGGTCATCACATGCAGGTGGTCGCCCGACTGCGGCGGCCCGAGGCGCCATTCGTTGTAGGCGAACACGCTCAGTTGGCGCGGCCGGTCGCTGCGATTGGTGATGGTCAGCAGGGAATACTTCACGGGGTCCTGCACGTCCACGAAGACGGCGACCTCATGGAGGATCCCATGCGAGGCGTGCGTGAAGCGAGTGACGCCCGCGGCGTGCCGGATCACGAATCGGCCGCTCGTCGCCGAGCGTCGCATTGGCCCGGGGGTCGGCGACCAGGCTTCGTCGTCGTCCTCGTCCCGCACGAAGAGCGCCTCGGACGTCGGGTCGGTGACGGGATCGTTGGCGAAGGGGGTGAGGCGGTTCTCGCGACTGTTCTCCGCCCATGTGTGCGCCGAGCCCGATGCCGAGACCACCGTCCCAAAATCGGGGTTGGCCATGACGTTCACCCAGGGAAGGGGCGTCTCCTGGTCACCGTCCAGCACGATGGCGTACTCGCGGCCGCCATTGGCGAAGCCCCCCGTCCCATTGGGGAAGGTGAGCGCGGGCGTCTCGAGGTCCACCGCGTCGGCGTGGGATATCCGGGGCGAAGACTCGGCGAGCCTCTCCCGCTGCCATTGTGGCTCGGGGTAGGGCAGGTCCAGCTGGCTCGACAGGTCGCCGCGCGTCCCGCTGAGGATCACCCGGGCCACGCTGGCCAGCAGGCCGCGCTCATCCTCGCTCATGCGGTCGGTTCGCAGGAGGTAGACGCCACCCGCCCGGTGCTTCCAGGCTCCCCAGGGTCCCGTGTCGAGCAGCGCCGCGAGCTGCACGTGGATGTCGTCGACGTAGCCCACCGGATGCTCGTTCATGATCACGAGGTCCGCGCTCAGGCCCTTGAGCCGCCAATACTCCTGGGCCTGGAGGACCTGCAGCACGAGCGCGGAGTCGTCTCCCGAAGCGACGCGCACCAGCAGGATCGGGAGGTCGCCGGAGATGCCGAGCGCCCACAGCCCCGGCTGTCCCAGGACGTTGCGACCCAGCACCTCGGGTCCGGCGCGCAGCGAAGCGTCGGTGTACAGCACCCGGGAGGCAAGGCGCTCGAAGAGCTGGGCCTCGTCGCTCGAGATGCCGAGGTGCCGCAAGGTGCTCTGTGCATGGGTGAACGCCAGCGCGAAGGTGCGTGCGGCGGCGCTGGGGTCGTGATACTTGTGGGCGATCGCCAGCGCGCCATCCCGACTCGCGGCCATGCCCGTGGCGAACGACAGGCGCACGAACCCGCCGGGAGCGAGGCGGATGCGCTGCCGCAGGCTGACGATCGGATCGAGCACGGCCCCAGTGGTTCCCGAGAGGGCCCGGCCATCGAGGGCCACAGGATCCTCGGGACCGCGGCCCCGTCCCAGGAATCGCCCCCGGTCGGTCTCCCATTCCACCGGCCCCTGCATGCGCCCGTCGACGCTCAGCACGTGCACCGCCCACACGCCGGCATCGTCTCGCGCACGCGGCCGCCGGGCGCAAAGCAGGGCGGCGCTCTCGGGCAAGTACTCCGTTTCGACGAAGAGCTTGCTGAAGGCCGGGTGCGCCAGGTCCGCCGCGGCGGCGGCCAGGACGATCTCGGCGTAGCTCGTGATCTCGAGCTCGCGCGGCCGGTCGCTCCGGTTGATCACCGTCAAGCGCCGCACCTCCACGTCGTCCTCGGTGGAGACCGCGATGTCGAGCTGCGTCGCGATGTCCTCGTGACGGCGGCGGAACACGGCGCGCTCGGCATGGAAGGTGACCAGATACTCCTCCGGCTCCCGGTCGGTCGGATGATAGGCGGCCGACCATACCGATCCGCTGCGCACGTCGCGGAGGTAGAGGAACTGGCTCCCCGGGTCGCGTGTCGAGTCCTCGCGGTAGCGGGTGACGACCTTGCCGCGGCAGAAGCTCGCCCCGCCCCCCGCGTTGGTGACGACGGCGGTGTACGCGCCGTTCGACAGGAACTGGGCGTGCGGGTAGCGTGTGTGCGGCGACCGGAAACGACGCACCGCGACGGCGGCGGCGGGCGCCGGCACCCGCGTTTCCTCGGCGGGGCGGGGCCGCGTGATCGGCGCGTGGCGCGGCACCCGCTCCTGCAGCAGCAGCGCGGTGGCCTGCACCCGGGGATCGGCGTGGAGGCGCTGCACCATCGGGGCATCGAGGAGGGTGGTGGCCAGCGCCACCAGACTCATGCCCTGGTGATGGGCCATGAATGCCCGGACCACGGTCCCACGGGAGCCATGGGGCCGAGGCTCGCTCACACTCTCACCGTCGTCCATCGTGTGGTGGGTGTAATCGATCGCCTCGTAGAATCCGTAGGTCCCCTCCAACCCCTCCCGGGTCAGACGCCGGAAGTTGTGGGCGGCCCGCTCCGGATCCACCATGGCGGCCAGGGCCGTGGCGTACGGAGCCACCACCAGCTCCTCGCCCAGGCCTCGCTTCAGTCCCAGGCCGGGGACGCCGAAGGCCTTGTACTGATAGGTCCCGTGGTGATCGACCACATTGAAGGCCGATTCGGAAATCCCCCACGGCACGCCCTGCTGCCTCCCGTATTCGACCTGCCGGCGCACCGCCATGCGACACGACTGGTCCAGCAAGGTCCCGGGATAGCTCTTCATCAGGAGGAGCGGCATGAGGTACTCGAAGAGGCTGGCGCTCCACGACAGCAGCGTCGGGGCGCCATCCACGCTCGTCAGCAACCGCCCCAGGTGGAACCAGTGGCCGTCGGGGACATCGCCCTTGGCGATGGCGACGAAGCTGGCGAGTCTGGCCTCGGAGGCGAGCAGGTCGTAGCAATTGGGATCGAGCCGCCCCGTTCCCTCGGCGTCCGCGAGGCGATACCCGATGGCGAACAGTTGGCGTTGCCAGTCGTAGAGAAAATCGAAGGTCATGCCCCCGACGAAGTCGAGCGCGCGCCGCGCCAATGTCTCGAGGCGCCTCGCGAGTCCGACCGGACTCTCCGGCGCGGCCGCCAGTCCCGCGGCCAACGCCCGCGACCAATGAATCACCTCGGATCGATCGGCGGATACGGGCGCCGCGGTCTCGAACCGCGCAATCGCTTCGGAGAGCGGCGGGCCCAGGTCACGGGCGTGCGCCAGAGCCTGGGCGGCGTCCTCCGCACGCTCGAGTTCATCCACGATGGATGAAACGACGGCGGCCAAGTCTGTCGCTCCATCGCCGGCCGGCCCGTCGGCCACACGGACCAGGCATTGCCGTGCAATCTCCGCGGTATCGGCCAGGCCGCCGCAGGTCCGGGCCGCCGACTCGGGCTCGCCCGCCACCTGCTGCAGGCCTTCCGCCAGGGCCAACAGCGCGCCGGCGAGATTCCCGCTGTCCACGGTGGAGACATACCGGGGGGCCAACGGCGCCAGCGTCGTCGTGTCGTACCAGTTGAGCAGATGACCCTCGAAGCGGTCCAGCCCCTCCATGGTGGAAAGCGTCGCCTCGAGCCGCTGCACCAGCTCACCGGTACCGATGAAGCCGAAGTCGTGCGCCGTGAGCGTCGCGAGGAGTCCCATCCCGATGTTCGTCGGGGATGTGCGGTGGGCGACGGTCGGTACGGGGGTTTCCTGGAAGTTGTCGGCGGGCAGGCCGTGGTCCACGGCGCCCATGAACGTTTCGAAATAGCGCCAGGTCCGACGCGCGATGAGCCGGAGCAGGCGCCGGTCTTCCGCAGCGAGGTCATGCCGCTCCGGCGACACGGGCCGGCTGAGCCAGTACGCCACCAACGGCGCGGCGACCCAGACGGCCAGCAGGGGCCCCGCCACGGCGAGGCTGCTCGGCCGGACGGCGATGATGCCGCCCAGGAGGGTCAGGGCGATGACGGGGCTGGACGCCATCTCCGCGAGAAACAGCACCGCGCCGGCCCGCGGGCTCAGCCCCGCGGCCCGCGCCGCGGCGGCGGCGGCCGTTTCCCACTCGAGGAGGCGGCGCTGTGTCAGGACGAGGCGAACGAGCGTGAGCGCGATCGCATGCACCATCTCATAGGCGTGGTAGGCGAGGAACGTGATCTGCAGCAGCGTTTGCGCGGCGGCGGTCTGCACGTCCTCGCCGAGAATCCGGAGGAACACGCCCAGGGGTTGTTGCGCACCCGGGCCGGTGCCGAGCCGGACAGCCAGCGGATATAGTGGAAAGGCGATCGCGGCGAGCACGCCGATGGTCCAGGCCAGGGGGTCGCCGGGCAGCAAGAGCCACGCGAGTGCGAGCAGGGCTACCGTGGCGGGCGCTACCAGGGTGCGCCGCAGGTTGTCGAAGATCTTCCACCGGGAAATGAGCGGGAGCCGGTTGCGTTCGAACCCCCCGCGAGTCGGGACCAGGGGAAACAGCCAGAACAGAATCTGCCAGTCGCCGCGTGCCCAGCGGTGTTGCCGCCGCGCGTGGGCGAGCACGCTGGCGGGGTAATCGTCGACGACCTCGACATCCGTCACCAGGGCGGCGCGGGCGTGCAGCCCTTCAAACAGATCGTGCGACAGCAGCGCGTTCTCGGGGATCCGGCCCTCGAGGGCGGCCATGAACGCATCGACGTCGTAGAGTCCCTTGCCGGTGAAGGTCCCTTCGTGGAACAGGTCCTGATACGTGTCCGAGACCGCCGTCGTGTAGGGATCGACGCCGGTATGCCCGGCGTACACGCGGGCGAACAGCGATCCGGCCGCGCTCGCCATCGTCACGCTGACCCGGGGCTGCAGAATGCCGTAGCCGGCGGTGACGCGTCGCAGACGAGGATCGAAGACCGGACGATTCAGGGGATGGGCGATGATGCCGATGAGCTTGCGGGCGGCGTGCAGCGGCAGCCGGGTGTCGCTGTCCAGGGTGATACAATAGCGGACCGCGGGCAGCACGTCGGGGTCGCCCACGTGGACGCGGTAGCTCGTGTCGGTGGCGCCGCGCAGCAGCCGGTTGAACTCCTCGAGCTTGCCGCGCTTGCGCTCCCACCCGATCCACGACGCCTCGGCGGGATTCCATTGTCGCACCCGGTGGAACAGGTGGAATCGATCGGAGCGCCCCTGGCCATGGCGCGCGTTCAGGTCGCTGATCCCGTCCCGGGCGGCTTTGAGGATCGCCTCGTCCTCCGGCCGCTCCGGCGTGGCGGCGTCGGCGAAGTCGCTGAGTATCGCGAAGTGGATGCGCGGGTCCACGTTGCCGAGTGCCAGCACCTCCACGTGCTCCACCAGCTCGGCGACGCCCGCGATGCTGGTGAGGAGGGTCGGGACGACGACCATAGTCCGCGCGTCCTCGGGGATGCCGGCCTGGAAATCGAGGCGGGGGAGCCGTCGCGGCGCGACGACGTGTGCGGCCAGGCGCTGGATCAGGGCAATGGCGAGCTCGCTCGCGGGCAGCAACAGCAGCGCCGCGATCGCGGCCTGGACCCAGATGGCGCCGCCGTGCGCCCGCGTGTACGCAACGCCCAGCGCCAGTACGGCGCCGGTGACGAGTCCGATCGATCCCAGGTAGAGGCCGGTGGCGTGCCGGAACAGGACCCGCCGCGCGCGGCCGGTAAACCGGGGGCGGTACTCCACGTCGGTCTCGAGGTCGCGCCGGCCGGCCCCGATCAAGTGATAGCCCACGTGAGCGGACGGGTCGTGGGCCGAGTGCTGCTCGGCCGCCTGGCGCGCGCTTTCCACGCTGCGGAGCGCCACGCGGAGCTGAGCTTCTCCGGTGGCCTCGGCCAGGTCCTCCACCGACTGCCGGTATCGGTCGCGGCTCTGGAAATCCATCCTTCCGTAGACGCCGGCCGGATCGCGCTGCAGCACCTGCTCGATCAGGCTGACGTTCTCGAAGAACTGGGTCCAGTCCAAGGTCTCGCACAGGCGCAGGCTCGTGATGGCGTTGCCGACCGAAACCTGTCCCGCCGCTTGCGCCTGATGCTCCATCCGGATCGCATCTTCAGGGGTCATGCCCTGGGCGGCGAGGCGCTCTTCCACGGCGGCCCGCACCGGTGAGACGAGGGGGCCGTACTCGCGCATCCGCTGCAGCAGGCGCACGACATAGGCCGTCTCCAACCGCTCGGGGAGGGAGGCCATCGGCATCGGCTCGTCGGCGCCGCCGATCTGGGCGAGGTAGCCGTCGGCGTGGAGACGCGCGTCGCGTCCCTGGATCGTCTCGTCCGCGAGCCGCCGCAGATTCTCGATGAGCGCCAGTTTGACCATGCTGGGCCAGGCCCAGAGCTCCCCGATGGTGAGGGGGGCAACGGTCTGGTAGGCGGTGACGAACCGGGCGAGCGGCTGTCGTTCGAGGCGACCGTCGGTGTGGCGGATCAGCTCGAGCGCCATGGCGTAGACCCGGGCGATCCCCGCCATCTCCCGGGAGGCGAGCTTGGGCAGCTGCAGGTAGTACGGCCGCGGCAAGTTGTGCCGGGTATCCCGGATCTCTCCTTCGATGAGATGAAAGTTGTCGAGGAGCCATTCGGCCGCGGGGGGGATGAACGCACCGCGGTGGACGTCGTCGGAAAAAACCCGATAGGTCGCGCGCAGCACCCGGGCGTTGTCATCCAGCCGCGCGAAGAACGGACGGGCCTGGCGGCGCGGGTTTCGGGCG
This sequence comes from Gemmatimonadota bacterium, assembly GCA_041498155.1. GTDB lineage: Bacteria > Gemmatimonadota > Gemmatimonadetes > Gemmatimonadales > GWC2-71-9 > DASTHG01. The sequence goes on from JBGQHV010000004.1 coordinate 43,967, forward strand.
AGGGTGAAACTGGCGGCGAGGGCCTTGGCGCGCTCCTCCAGCCGCTCGATGGTCAGGAGCTCGGCGCGGAGGGGCAAGCTCCCGAAGCGGCCGAGCAGTGGCGCTTTCATCTAATAGCCTTCGCTCCGGATTGGCGTCGATGCGAATGATAACCGGTTCGTCGCCCCGGAATTGGTCCGGCGCGGCGCATCTCGGCCATCTGCCGGAGAGAATCGCCGGGCGGTAACGTTGAGCGCATGCATACCCTCGCGTTTCTGCTGGCCACGGCGGTGGTGGCGCCCCCGCAGCCCGTCGCCCAGGACACCGCCCGCTGGGCGGCGCAGGCCCGGAACGTCACCATCATCCGGGACGACTGGGGCATCGCCCACGTCTACGGCAAGACCGACGCGGACGCGGTGTTCGGCATGGAGTACGCCCAGGCCGAGGACGACTTCAATCGGATCGAGACCAACTACCTCAATGCGATGGGGCGGCTCGCCGAGGCCGAAGGGGAGTCGGCGATCTGGCAGGACCTGCGCGTGAAGCTGTTCATCGATCCCGACTCGATGCGGACGCTGTACCGGGCGAGCCCGGCGTGGCTGCAGCGTCTGATGAACGCCTTCGCCGACGGCCTGAACTTCTACCTCTACACGCACCCCGAGGTGAAGCCCCGCGTGATCACGCGATTCGAGCCCTGGATGGCGCTCACGTTCAGCGAAGGGAGCATCGGCGGCGACATCGAGCGGGTGAACCTGAGCGACCTGGCGGCATTCTATGGCGGTGATTCGGCGCGATCCGCGTCCGGCGGCGGTGACGGCGAGGACCCCGCCTTCGAGCCCGGCGGGTCGAACGGCATCGCCATCGCTCCCGCGATCGCGCACGACCACCACGCCCTCCTGTGGATCAACCCGCACACGTCCTTTTACTTCCGGTCCGAGCTGCAGATGGTGAGCGACGAGGGGCTCGACGTCTATGGCGCCGTCACGTGGGGGCAGTTCTTCGTCTACCAGGGATTCAACCGCACCGCGGGATGGATGCACACTTCGAGCGGCGTGGACAATATCGACGAGTTTCTCGAGACCGTGATCCTCCAGGGTGCCCACGCCGCCTCCCGCTCGGGCGGCCGGGAGGTGCCGCTGACGTCCCGCACCATCACGGTGCCGTACAAGACCGCCACGGGGATGGCTCGCAGGACGTTCACCGTGTACTCCACGGCGCATGGTCCGGTCGTTCGGAAGCTGGGAGATCGGTGGGTGAGCGTCAGCCTGATGCAGAACCCGATCAATGCGCTCATCCAATCCTATGCGCGGACCAAGGCGGGCGACTACGCGGACTTCCGCAAGATCATGGACCTGCACTCCAATGCGTCCAACAACACGATCTTCGCCGATGCCCGCGGCAACATCGCGTATTTCCATTCGAACTACATTCCCCGGCGCGATACCACCTTCGATTGGACCAAGCCCGTGGATGGGAGCAATCCCGCCACGAGCTATCGTGGGGTCCTCTCCATCGACGAAACCCCGAACCTCCTGAACCCGAACACCGGGTGGCTCTACAACGCCAACAACTGGCCCTGGTCGGCGGCGGGTCCGGACAGTCCCAGGCGCGAGGCATTCCCCCGATACGTCGAAACCGGCGGCGAAGAGACGCCACGCGGCTGGCACGCGCTGCGGGTGCTCACGGGTTCGCGGGACTGGACGATGAACAGCCTGATCGCGGCCGCGTTTGACAGCTACCTCCCCTCGTTCGAACGGATGCTCCCGCCGCTTCTCAGGGCCTATGACGCGCTGCCGGCCAACGATACGCTCAAGTCCCAGGTGGCCGACCAGATCGCGGTGCTGCGCGGCTGGGACTACCGGTGGGGCGCGGCGTCCGTTCCGACGGCGCTGGCGGTCTATTGGGGCGAGAGCGTGACGCGCCGGGTGGGTGGGGCGGCCCGTGCCGAGGGACTGTCGGCGCAAACCTACGTCGCGCAGCGCGCGTCACCCGAGGAGCTGCTTGGCGCGTTGGCGGAGGCCTCGGACACCCTCACGGCGGATTTCGGAACGTGGCGCACGCCCTGGGGCGACATCAACCGGTTCCAGCGGATCAACGACAGCATCGCGCCGCACTTCGACGATGCGCAACCGAGCCTTCCCGTTCCCTTCACGTCGTCGCTGTGGGGGTCGCTGGCCTCGTTCGGCGCGCGGCCATACGCCAACACGAAGAAGCGGTACGGCACCAGCGGCAACAGCTTCGTGGCGGTGGTCGAGTTCGGCGACAGCGTGCGGGCCAGGGCGGTCACGGCCGGCGGCGAGAGCGGCGCGCCCGGCTCGCGGCACTTCAACGACGAGGCGGCGCGCTACGCCGCGGGGGACTTGCGGGACGTGTACTTCTATCGGGCGCAGCTCGTGGGGCACACCGAGCGGACGTATCACCCGGGGAATTGAGGAGATCGGATGTCCGGCCGGACAAGCGAGGGCCGCTCGACGTGAGCGGCCCTCAGGACGTTACGGCTACTTGCGGTCGGCGCAGTTGTGCACCGAGTTGGAGTATTCGGGCTGGACCACGTAGTCGTGGCCGTTCATGTGCTCGTTGTTGCCGAAGGCGAAGCACAGGTCTCCGATTTCACTGCCGGTGAGGAAGTTGAACCAGCCGTCCCCATCGGGATCCGAGATCGTCTCGAAGAATTCGTGCGACAGCGTGGACGCGGTCGCGTCGATGACGCCGTGCGGCGCCTGCCCAGGAATGACGCAACCGTCGACGCCCTGATAGGGCTCGACCGAGAACAGCACGTGCTGGTCGGGACCGAAGTCGACGCTGCCGTGGAACGCGCAGAAGGCGAAGTTCTCCGGGTGGTCGGGGGAATAGCAGAACCCCGGCGCGATGCACATGTCGGTGCCTTGCGGCAGGAACACGTGGAAGATGTTCCGATAGCCGCTCGCGTTGAACGCCGTCGAGGCGGAGAAGACGATGCTGAAGATGTCGGCGATCGTCGCCGTATTGTCGACGAACGTCGCATTGGTGCTGAGCTCGGAGACCTTGAACTGGCCGAGGGATAGATGGCCGGTGTACTGGTCGGCGAGTGAGAGCATGGGGCTCCTATTCAGATCCCTGAGAAACGTCCCCGGGGAGAGGTGATCCGTGCCCCAGCAGGTCTGGGCGTCGGTGGGGCAGTTGACGTACACATTCCAATTCGTGGCCCGCGACACCAGGGCCCCGCCGACGTAGGTCATGTCGAACGGCGAGTTGATGGTCCCGCCGTCGCCCGTGAACGACATCTCGATCGACTTCCGCAGCTTGACGATGGCCCATGTGCGCAGTGACCGCTGGGTGGAGGTGCGCACCGCGTCCGCGGCTCCAGGCGCGATCGTGAACGGCACGATCGGGACGTTGGCGTCGTCGGGCAGGACGCCCATCGGAGCGTCGCGTTGGCAGGCGCCCAGCGCCAGCGCCGCCGCCCCCAACAGTGCGGGGACCGGAAATCGCTGATGTGTCCGTCGAATGGCGCGCATGCGGGCCTCATTTCTGCCGGCGGTGCGCCGGCGGTGGCTGTTGGTCCTGCGGGAAGGGATGTACCAGAAGACCTGCTGGGTATAGCGCGGCCCGACTTTTCCGTCAACGCGCCTGCTGACCGAATCGTGTCTTGAAGGTCTGACCGTAGGTCGTGGAGGTGCCGTCGTAGCTCGCGATCAGATCGAGCGATTGGCCCCAGACGTCCCACACCCAGGCGAGGTAGCTCCCCTGGCGGGCGTCCATCCAGTCCATGAGCGAATCGACGAATCCGCGGCCGCCGTCGTCCTGTCCCAGCTCGCCCAGCACCAGCGGGACCTGCTGGGCGACCGGCGCGGCCTGCCTGTCCCAGCAGGCGGTCGTGGTGCACCAGCTGAAATTGTAGATGTGCCACGACGCGGCCAGGTTGTGCAGCGGATCGACGGGCTCGGAGGCGAGCCAGCTCGAGAGCGTCGAGGCATACCGGACGCCGCCGAGCAGGATCACGTTGGTCGCGCCGGTGGCGCGAGCGGCGTCGACCAGCTCCTGCATGCCGGCGGCCTGGTACGTCATGCCGCGGCAGTTGCCGCCGTCGCGCCAGCAGCGCCAGGCTTCCGGCGTATCGTCGTTGTTGTCGGGGAAGGGCTCGTTGAACAGATCGAACAGCACGCGATTGTTGCCCTTGAAGGTGAGGGCGACCTGCCGCCAGAACTCCGGCGTGTGGTCGCGGTCCGGCATCGGTGCCTGGCCGAGCGCCACGGCCGTCCCCGCCGCGGTCCAATGCAGATCCAGAATGACGAACAGTCCGGCGCGGTTGAGGAGGGTGACGTAGTCGACGATCGCGCGGCGGTAGGTGTCGCCCGAGTAGGCCGGCGCTACGCCATTGATACCGAGCCAGCAGGTTTCGTTGAGGGGTACGCGCACGACGTTCGTCCCCCACGACGCCATCGCCTGCACCGACACGGAATCCGATGGGCCATCGAAGATTCCCCATCCCTGGGCGCAGGCGTACTCCGCTCCCGAGCGATTGACGCCCCGCAGCCGCACCGGACGTCCGGCGGAGTCGACGAGCCGGTTCCCGGCGACGTGGAGGGTCGGCGCGGGTGCCCCCGTGGGCGAGCCGGTGGGGCTTGCACGGCAGGCGACGACGGCACCTATCGCCAGAACGGTCCTCAGGCGGATCTTCATGCGAGTCCCTGTATCTCGCCTCGAGCGTGGGATTCGCCTGTGACAGCAGTCACGACCCCATGGGTTGGACGAAACGCCCCGGCGGAACGAACGTAGGACGATGCGGACATGACAGCACCGATCAGCACCGAATTCCTGTCGCTGCAAGAGGTTTTGGCCGGCCGTTTCTCGATCGAGCGCGAGCTCGGGCGGGGCGGCATGGGCATCGTGCTGCTCGCGCGCGACGTGGCGCTCGACCGTCCGGTCGCCATCAAGCTGCTCCCGCCCGCACTCGCCGCCAATCCCGAATCGCGCGCCCGCTTTCTGCAGGAGGCGCGGACGGCGGCCGGCCTCTCGCATCCGAACATCGTTCCCATCCATCTCGTCGAAGCCCGGGGCGAGCTGGTCTACTTCGTGATGGGGTACGTGGACGGCGAGACGTTGCGGGAGCGCGTCGAGCGGTCCGGGCCGCTCGCGCCCCGGCTGGCGATGAAGCTGTTGCAGGAAGTGGCGTGGGCGCTCGGCTACGCCCACCAGCGCGGCGTCATCCACCGCGACGTGAAGCCGGACAACATCATGATCGAGCGCGCGACTGACCGCGCGCTCGTCACGGACTTCGGGATCGCGCTCGGCACCGGAGACACCAACAGCGCCGGCGGCCCGGTCATCGGCACCGCGCGCTATATGAGCCCCGAGCAGGCGTGCGGGGAGCCGGTGGATGCGCGCAGTGATCTGTACTCGCTGGGGGCGACGTTCTTCTTCGCCCTGACGGGGCGAGCGCCGTTCGAGGGATCCACGCTGCCCGCGATCCTCGCCAAGCAGGTCGCCCAGCCCGCCCCGCTGGTGCAGTCGGTGCGGCTGGAGCTGCCGGCTAAGATCGGCGCCGTCATCGATCGCTGTCTCCAGAAGGCGCCGGCCGATCGGTTCCAGACCGGAGATGACCTCGCTCGCGTGGTGGGCGAGGCGCGGGGTCGCGAGTTCCGCGCGCCGCCGCTGATCCGCGGCTTCGTGCGCAACGCGCAGGTCTCGACGATGGTGCTGCTCGCCCTCGCCCTGGCGAACCAGACGGTCACGGCGGGCAGCGCCGGCGTGAGCGTTTCGTTCGGGGGCCCCGGCGTGATCGGGATCATCCTCTTGTTTCAGCTGGTCGTTGTGGCCCGCCGCCTGCTGCGCGACGGCTACGCTTTCGAGGACATCCGGGGTGCCCTGCTGGCCGAAGCACAGGTGCAGGGCGAGGAGGCCGACGTCATCAAGCAGCGCCGCTGGCTCCGGCGACTCAACACGTTGTGGTACAGGATCTGGGCCGGGCGTGCCGGGCGCTCGTTCTTCCGTCTGGCGGGGATCGGTCTGAAGGTTTCCGCGCGGCCTGCCCTGGCCGGCGTCGAGCACACGGAGCTTCTGCTCGGACGTTCGGCGCTCAACGCCTACAATGCGTTGCCGGACGCGGCGCGCGACGAGGTGCCGGACGTCCCGCGAGTGGTCCAACAGCTCGAGGCGGGGGCGGAGGCGTTGCGCGCGCGCGGCGAGACCGGTGAGCGGCTCACGGAAGCCGTGGCCGCGCTGGAGCACTTGCGGGTCGCACTGGTCCGGCTGCAGGCGGGGCAGGGGGCGGTTCCCGACCTCACCGAAGCGCTCGAGCGTGCCCGGGAGATCGGCGCGCACGTCGATCGCCGGCTCGAGGCGGCGCGCGAGGTCGAGGCGCTACTGCGGTAGGTGGTAGAGGGCGACCGCGTTGTCGCGCAGCACCATGCGCGCCAGGGTGCGCGCCCGGGCTCGATCGATGTCGCCGTCGCGCAGCATGGCGGTGAGCGCCATCGCGAGCGCGCGCCGCGCCGTCGTCGTGGCGACGACGGCCCCCGCGTCCCACCCCTGCGCCGGCCCTCCGTCGAACGCGTCGGTCCCGAAGAGGACCTTGTCGGGCCAGCGGACGAGCCACGCGCGCAGCACCTGGGCCAGCTCCGCCGGCTCGAGGATCAGGTCCAGCATCGAGATGTCGGCGTAGACGTTCGGCTTGCCGAGCATCGCCTCCGTCTCGCCGACTTCGGGCCAGCCGCCGTGGATGATCACGAAACTCGTGCCGCGCAGCGTCGAATCGTTGAACACCGGCTCCAGTAGTCCGGCGGTGGCCCCCCGCGCCGTGTAGAAGCCGCCGAAGGTTTCGAGCACGTGCAGGTGCACGGCGAGACCCTGCCGACCCGCCTCGGCGGCAATCACCCGAAACAGATAGTCCACGAGCGCCTTGTACTCGGCGCGCGACGGCGCGCTACCGCCCGAGTAGCGCGCGTAGATGGTCTGCGCCGCGGCCGAGTCCGGGTCGTCGAGATCGAGCGGTCGCAGGTAGGCGGCTTCGAACTTGATCGCGATCGCGCCGGCCTCCCGTTGGCGCCGGAGCGTGGGGAGAATCACCGTCGCGACGTAGGCGTCGAGGCTGGGGGGGACGGCGTCGAGCCCGAGATCCCGGAGGTAGCGCCGCAGCAGCGCCGCTTCCCGCGGATACAGCGATCGCGTATCGGGCGTGCGCGCCGACTCGTTGCGCGTGTCGAGGGGAAACAGCAGCGCGTCGTCGAACGGCACCCAGCGAAACCGCGGAGCGGCGAGCCCTGGCCCCATGGCGACCCGGTTGGCGAGCATCACGTCGATGCCGGCGCGGTCGAGCACCCATTCCGGGAATGCTTCGCCGCGCGCACCCACGACCCGCGCGCGCGCTGCGGCGGATTGATTCCCGTAGAGCGCGCGCGTCGCCTGCGACCAGACGGGCGCATCGGGCGTGAGCCGCCACGGGATCGGGAAGGCCGGGATGCCGTCGAGCGGCAGCGCGTCGTACTCCGTGTCGGCGGGCGCGCCGGGCGCCACGGGCCGCATCGGGTGAGCATGGTTGTCGATCGCCCGGATCGTCGCGATGTAGGCGGCGAGCGCGGAGTCGACCGGTGTCTGCGCCTGTGCTGCGCGGCCGCCGAGCAGCGCGGTGAGGAGGAGGGCAATTCGAGGTGTCGTGGGTCTGGGCATGGTGGGACAAAGCATGTGCGCCACACCGGGAGTCCGCCACTCTCCGTTGATCAAACGTATGTAGGATAGACACTTAGGCGCATTCCCTCGGTGCCGATCGATCGCATCGTCGTGGCACACGGCCTGCTCCTTATACAGCGCTGCATGTCCGGTACCGTGCGCGGGTTCCGATTCCCCGTCCTCCCCTTCGCGGGATGGGGAGTTGTCGTCGTGGCTCTCCTCGCTACGACGACCTGCCGGCTGGAACAGCTGGTGATTCATCCCCAGGGAGCGCTGTTGTGCGTGAGCCCGTCGCTGCCCGATACGCTGGCGGATTCCGCCGCGGC
>JBGQHV010000005.1:0-48973 GCA_041498155.1 Gemmatimonadota bacterium
CGGGCGGCGCCGTCTTCTTTCACCGCCCGCATGCGGTACCCGTCGAGTTTTACTTCGAATACCCAGCCGGCACGCGAGAACGGCTCTTCGCGTGTTTCGGCGAGCATCGGGGGCACGTCCTCGGCGCGGACGGGTCGCCGGGGGGCCTTCAGCCGCTTGAGCTCGGTGACGAGCTTCGCCGCTTTCTGGCCACCGTCGCGCAGCTCCTCGACGGTGAGCCCCGAGAGGACCGAGCCCGGCGGGAACTGATCACCATTCGTCGAGACGTAGCCGTCGCGCTCCTTGATGAGCAGCCACTCCTTCACTTCTTTCTTGATCTTCACCAGCGTCCAGATGCCCCGCAGCTTGTAGCCGCGCAGCTCGAACAGCAGCTTTCCTTTCTTCAGGCCTTCAACCGGGTCTTCGAGCGGCACCCACAGTCCCCGGTCCCACACGATCACCGCGCCCGCCCCGTAGTTGCCTTCGGGGATGATCCCCTCGAAGTCGCCGTATTCGATCGGGTGGTCCTCGACGTGGACGGCGAGCCGCTTGTCGGCGGGGTTGCGCGACGGCCCTCTGGGCACCGCCCAGGACTTGAGGACGCCGTCCAGTTCGAGCCGCAGGTCGTAATGGAGGCGAGTGGCCGCGTGCTGGTGTACGATGAAGCGACGGCCCGGCGTCGCCGCGACGGAACCCGACGGCTCCGGGGTACGGTCCGCCGAACGCTTGGCGCGGTAAGTGCTTAGCGCATCGGTGCTTGGGTTGCGGTTCTTGGACACAGGTTCTATATAGGGTCCTTATGGCTGCTCATGCAATCGGCTCCGCCACGATCTCCTTCGGGCTCGTTTCCGTCCCGATCAAGATGTTCTCGGCCGGCGAATCGTCCGCCGCGCTCTCCTTCAACTGGCTCCACAAGAAGGACGGGGCGCGGTTGAAGCAGCAGTACGTGTGCTCCAAGGACGGCGAGAAGGTCGAGAACGACGACCGCGTCAAGGGCTTCGAGTTTTCCAAGGGCCAGTACGTCGTCTTCAGCGTCGACGAGCTGAAGAAGCTGCAGATGGACGACAAGTCCAGCAATTCGATGAACATCACCGAATTCGTGGACGCCGAGTCGGTGGACCGGATGTACATGGACCGGGCCTATTTCCTGGGACCGGACAAGGGCGGCGAGCGCGCCTTCGGGCTGCTGGGGGAAGCGCTGAAGAAGACGGGCAAGGTGGCGATCGGACAATGGGCCGCGCGCGGCAAGCAGTATCTCATCATGGTCCGGCCGCTGGGGCACGGACTCGTGATGGAGCAGCTGCGCTACGCCGACGAGATCCGTTCCATCAAAGACGTCCCGATCGAGAAGATCGAGCTGAAGAAGAACGAGATCGATCTGGCCGTACAGCTCATCCAGCAGCAGGCGGGCGGCGAGTTCCAGCCGGAGAAGTATGAGGACGACGTCAAGAAGCGGATTCTGGAGCAGATCGAGCGCAAGGTGCAGGGCAAGGAGATCACCGCCGAGCCGACCGAGGCGCCGCAGACGCAGATCATCGACCTGATGGAAGCCCTCAAGGCCAGCCTCGCCAAGGGCAAGGGCGCGGCGGGCGCCGAGCGCAAACCGGCGAAACGCGCCGAGCACGAGGCCGCCGAGAAATCGGCGAAGGCCCGCCCCGGCAAGCGGAAGGCGGCCAGCGCCTAGGCCGATGACCGGATACACCACCGAGGAGGTTGCCCGGCTCCTCGGTCTCTCTCCCGAGCAGATCCGTTCCTACACTCGAGCCGGTTTTCTCTCCCCCGCGCGCGGCGCGCGGGGGGATCCCCGATTCACGTTTCAAGACCTCGTGCTGCTGCGAGCCGCGAAGGGGCTGATGGCCGCCCGCATCCCGGCCGCCCAGATCCGCGGCTCGCTGCGCCACCTGAAGCAGCAGCTGCCGCGGGGACGCGCGCTCTCGGAGCTGCGCATCACGGCCGAAGGACACCGGGTGGTGGCGCGGGACGGCGCCGTCGCCTGGAATCCGGAGTCCGGCCAGCTGGTCCTGGACTTCGATGTGGCGGCGCTGGCGCAGCGCGCGGCGCCGCTGGCGCGGCGGCAGGCCGCGGCAGCGCGGCGGGTCGAAGACGATTTCGACGCCGACGCCTGGTTCGAGTTGGGGTTGGAGCTGGAAGTCAGCGCCCCTCCAGAGGCACGCGATGCGTATCGGCGCGCCTTGGAGCTCGATCCCCATCACGCCGACGCGCACGTAAACCTGGGGCGTCTGCTCGTCGAATCGGACCGCGCGGAGGAAGCCGAGACGCACTTCCGCACGGTGGTGACGGACCATCCCGCGCACGCGACCGCATGGTTCAACCTGGGCATCGCCCTGGAGGATCGGCGGCGCCCGAACGAGGCGGTCAAGGCCTACGAGCGGGCGATCGCCGCGGACCGGCGCCTGGCCGACGCCTATTTCAACCTGGCGCGGCTGTATGAGGCGACGGGGAAACGGGCGGCGGCGCTGCGGAATCTGTCCAGGTACCGCCTGCTCACCGAGGAATGATGGTGTACCTTTTTGCCGCGTGACTGACACCCGTACTCGTCTGAACCGGGCGCTCGCGGAGCGCTACACGATCGAGGGCGAGATCGGGAGCGGCGGCATGGCGACCGTGTACGCGGCGCTCGATCTCCGCCATCATCGCCGGGTCGCCGTGAAGGTGCTGCGTCCCGAGCTCGCCGCCGTGCTCGGGCCTGCCCGGTTCCTGCGCGAGATCGAGATCGCGGCGCAGCTCTCCCACCCCCACATCCTGCCGCTCCACGATTCGGGCGCCGCCGACGGCCTGCTGTTTTACGTCATGCCGCTCGTCGAGGGCGAGTCGCTCCGGGTCCGTATCGCGCGTGATGGCCCGATGCCGATCCCGGATGCCGTGCGGATACTCCACGACGTCGCCGAGGCGCTGGCGTATGCCCACGAGCACGGCGTGGTCCACCGGGATATCAAGCCGGACAACGTGATGCTCGCCGCCCGGCACGCTGCGGTGACGGACTTCGGCATCGCCAAGGCCGTGACGGAAGCCGGCGGGGGCGGCCAGGTCACGACCGTCGGTGTCTCCATCGGCACTCCGGCCTACATGGCGCCGGAGCAGTGCGCTGCGGAGCCGAACGTGGACCACCGCGCCGACATCTACTCGCTCGGGGTGCTCGCCTACGAGATGTTGACGGGGCGGCCGCCGTTCACCGGTCCCACCGCGCAGGCGATTTTGGCCTCCCACCTCGTGGACACCCCGACGCCGCTGCGCCAGCATCGCGGCGATGTGCCCGGGCCGCTCGCCGACCTGGTGATGCGGTGCCTCGAGAAGAAGCCGTCCGCCCGGTGGCAGTCGGCCGGCGACCTGCTGGCTCGGCTGGAGACGCCGGCGATCTCGGGTGAAATGCCGCCGGCGACCTCGCCGCGCCGCCGCTGGCGGACGTTTGCGCTCGTGGGCGTGGTCGCCGTCCTGGCGGGCGCCTGGATCGTCTCGTCGCAACGGCACGGCGCGCGCGTGCGGTACGCGCGCGAGCAGCTGCTGCCGAGGATCCAACGCCTCGTCGACAGCGGAGCGACGGACGCGGCGTTCCGCCTGGCGCGCGAGGCGAGCGTCATCATGCCCGAGGATCCCGCCCTGCGGCGCCTGTGGCCGCGCGTCGCCGTCGCCGTCACGCTGCACACCGAGCCACCGGGGGCCACGTTGTATCGCCGCGACTACGCCGCTCGCGATACCACCTGGCAACAGCTCGGCGTGACGCCACTGGACAGCATCTGGTTCCCGATCGGTTTCTCCCGGATCAGGCTGGAGAAGCGCGGGTTCCGCCCGTTCCTGGGCGCCCTCGACCCCCAATGGATGCCGACCCGGCCGATGCGGCTGGAGACCGATTCGACGGCGCGCCCGGGGATGGTGCGGGTGCTCGGGGCGGACCGGGTCGACCTCCACTTTCCCGGCCTCGACCATCTCGCTCCGGTGCCGCTGGCCGACTACTTCATCGACCGGGCCGAAGTCACCAATCGCCAGTTTAAGGTCTTCGTGGACTCGGGTGGCTACCAGCGCCGGGAGTTCTGGCAGGAGCCGTTCCTCGAGAACGGTCGGCCGCTCTCCTGGGACCAGGCCATGGCGCGGTTCAAGGACAAGACGGGCCGCGCGGGGCCGGCGACGTGGGAGGTCGGCGATTATCCGACCGGTCAGGGGGAGCTCCCGGTGACGGGCGTGAGCTGGTACGAGGCCGCCGCGTACGCACGGTACGTCGGCCGCGCGCTGCCCACCATCTTCCACTGGAGCAGAGCGGCCGAGACCCGCGATGCGAACTGGATCGTCCCGGCCAGCAACCTGGAGGGCCATGGTCTCGCACCGGCCGGCACCTACCAGGGACTGGGGCCGTACGGCACCCTCGACATGGCGGGGAATGCCCGGGAATGGTGCCTGAACGAGACGCGGGGCCAGCGCTACATCCTGGGCGGCGGGTGGAACGACCCCACGTACCAGTTCACGGAAGCGTTCGCCCAACCCCCGTTCGACCGCTCCGCCACCAACGGGTTCCGGCTCGCGCTGTATGCGCCAGGCGATTCGACCGTGCGCAGCGCGAGCCAGCCGATCGCCTGGCCGACCCGGAACTTCGCCACGGAGCGTCCCGCCTCCGATGCGGTGTTCGCGATCTATCGGCGGGCCTACGACTACGACCGGACCCTGCTGCAGGAGAAGGTGGAGGAAACCGATTCCAGCGCCGAGGATTGGGTGGAGCAGCGCATCTCCTTCGCCGCCGCCTACGGCGACGAACGGATGACGGCGTATCTGTTCTTGCCCAAGCGCGGCCGGCCGCCGTATCAGACGCTCGTCTACTTCCCGGGGGCGATCGCGATGGTGAGCCGCTCGCTCGAGGTCGAGTCCATCGACTTCATCCTGAAGAGCGGCCGGGCCGTGATGTATCCCGTGTACAAGAGCACCTACGAGCGGGCGGACAATCTGCGGAGCTGGTACGCCAACGAGAGCAACACCTACCGCGAGCACGTCATCATGTGGGCGAAGGACTTCCGGCGCTCGATCGACTACCTGGAGACGCGGCCCGATATCGATCATGGGCGTCTCGCGTATTACGGCCGCAGCTGGGGCGGGTATCTCGGGGGGGTGCTCCCCGCGCTCGAACCCCGTCTCAAGACAGCGGTCCTCTACGTAGCCGGCCTCCAGGTCCAGCGCGGGCAGCCCGAGGTGGAGCCGATCAACTTCCTGCCGCGGATCACCATCCCCGTGCTGATGCTGAACGGGCGCTACGATCACTTTTTTCCGGTGCAGACCTCACAGGATCCGATGTTCCGTCTGCTGGGCACACCCCCGGCCCGGAAGCGTCACGTCATCTATGACGGTGGGCACTTCGTGCCACGCACCATCCTGTTCTCTGAGGTGCTCACGTGGCTCGACCGCTACCTCGGTCCGGTGACGCATTGAGGATCAGAGCAACGCGCTGAACTTCTCGGCGAGCTTCGGCCCTTCCCCCGACTCCTCGTGCTTGAAGAACACGAAGGCGTCTGTCCAGTCCTTGCCGAGCTCCTTGACCGACCCCGCCCACGTCTCGAGATCCTTCTTCTTATAGCCCTCGTCGCGCAGCCGGAAATAGCCGAAGTCGGCGGTGGCGACGAGCGGCGTGTGGCCCGCATCCGTGTCCGCGACGCAGAGGGCCGCGTTGGCGCCCCGGAGCGCCGCGTACGTGTCGTCGGCGAACCAAGACGCGTGGCGAAACTCGAAGGCGCAGCGCAGGTCGGCGGGAAAGAGGGTGAGGAAGTCCTTGAGCCGGGCCAGGTCCTGCTTGAAGTTCGGCGGCAGCTGCACGAGGATCGGCCCGAGCTTGGCGCCCAGCGGCCGGATGGTCTCGGTGAAGTAGCGCAGCGGATCGTCCACGTCCCGCAGGCGCGCGATGTGCGTGATGCGCTGTGGGGCCTTGAGGACGAAGGTGAACCCGTCAGGGACCGCGGTATTCCAGCCAGCCACGGTCTTGGCGTTCGGCATCCGGTAGAACGTGTAGTTGATCTCAACGGTGGAGAGCCGTCCGGCGTAGTATGGAAGCATCTCGGGCGGCTTGATCTTCGCCGGATAGAAGGTCCCCTTCCACTCGGGGAAGTTGTAGCCGGAGGTCCCGACGCGGACGCGCATGGAACAAGTATATTCCCGAAACTACCTTTTCGAGGTGTACCCGATGCGATCTTTGGCTCTGGCCGTCCTTGCCGCACCGCTGGCGGTCGCCCTCGCGGCGCAGCAGCCGGCGACGACGGAAGATCCGAAGCCGCTCGAGGTGGGCGTCGTGGCGCCCGACTTCACGCTCCCCGGCGCCACCCGGTTCGGCTTGCTCCAGAACCCGATCCACCTGAGCGACTTCAAAGGGAAAACGGTGGTGCTCGCCTTCTTCTTCAAGGCGCGAACGCGTGGGTGAACGATTCAAATGAACGCGTACCGTGATCAGTACGCGCAGCTCTTCAAGGGTGGCAAGAACGTGGTGCTCATCGCGATCAGCGCGGATCCCGACACCGCCCAGCAGTCGTGGGCGAGGGATGCCGAATTCCCGTTCCTGTTCGCGAGCGACACCGGCTCGGTGGTGGGCAAGGCGTACGGTGCCTACCTCGGCAAGTACAAGCTTGACAACCGCACGCTGTTCATCGTCGGGGCGGACGGGAAGATCGCCTGGCGGGCGACGCCCTTCCGGGAGATCGATCCGACCGCGTACACGGAGCTGAGTGCCGCGATCGACAGTGTGATGCCGAAAAACTGAAAGGCGTGGTACGTGGTGAGTGGTTCGTGACGCATACCACTCACCACACACCGCGCCTCGCTCTCGCTTATTTCACCACTCGCCGCACCGCCGCCTCGATATCCTGGTCCTCACCGATCCCCGTGTACACCACCTTCCCCGCCCCGTCCAGCACCACCACGTAGCTCGTCGATGGTGCCTGGAACGCGCGCACCGCGTTTCCGTTCGTATCCCACAGAAACCGGAATGGGATTGGATGCTTGGCGAGGTGGCGCTGCACGCTCGATGGACTCTGATTGACGGCCACGGCGATCGCCACGAACTCCACCCGGTCGCCGTAGCGCGCGTGCGCCGCCTCGAGCTTAGGGAGCAACGCGGCGCACAACGGGCACCACGTCGCCCAGAACTCGAACACGACCGGTTTCTTGCCCACCACCGTTCCCAGGTCCACCGCGTGGCCGTCCAGGTCGGCGATGGTCACCATGGGCGGCGTCGCCCCCACGGCGATCCCCATATCGCCCTCGTCCTGCGCGTGTGCGAGTCTCGTGATCCCGAGACCCAACACCAGCAGGGACCCTACCGCGTACCGCGCACCGCGCACCGTTCTCACAGAGTCTTCCCCACCTGCACGAAGTAGTATTCCGCCACCAGCAGTAGAACCACCGCGGCAGCCCGTTTGATCCATACCATCCAGGGACCGGGCTTGGGCAGCGCGGCGAGCGTCCCCGAGAACACGCCCACCACCGCCAGCACGGCGGTCATGCCGAGCGAGAAAACGAACAAATAGAGGAAGCCGAGCGCGCCGCTCTTCGTCGTGGCGACCCAGGTGAGCACGGCGCCGAACGCCGGCGCGCCGCACGGGGCCGCGACGATTCCCGACGTGGCGCCGAGCAGGAAGACCGCCGGATAGGAGCCGCCGGCCAGACTCCCCGCCCAGGCGGCGAGCCGTTGCGGGGCGTTCATCGGGATGACGTCGAGCAGCGCCAGCGCGAACACCACCAGCAGATTGCCGACCACGAGCCGCAGCCAGGGATTGGACGACACCGCGCCGAACAGGCTGCCGCTGAGGCCGGCGGCGAGACCAAGCAGGGCGTAGAACAGCGACAGGCCGAGGATGTAGGTCAGCGTCAGCCCCACGACGCGCCGCCGCGGCGTCTCGGCCCGGGTGGTGCCGCCGAACAGCCCGATGGTGATCGGGATCATCGGATAGATGCAGGGCGACAGGCTCGTCACGAGTCCCGCCCCGAACAGCGCCGCGATGGCGGCCAGCGGGTGGTGCTGCAGCGACTCGGTCAGCCCTGACAGAAAAAATAATGCGCGCGGCATCGCGACAATCTACATTCTCCGTCATCCAAGAGCGGGGGAGCACACGTGGGTAGACGAAATCCGGACGGCAAGCCGCGCTGCGCCTGGATGGGCGACGACCCGGCGATGCTCGCCTATCACGACCGGGAATGGGGCGTCCCGCTGCGCGGCGACACGTCGCTGTTCGCCAAGCTGATCCTCGACGGATTCCAGGCGGGTCTCTCCTGGGCGATCATCCTGCGCAAACGCGACGCGTTCCTCGAGGCGTTCGACGGCTTCGATCCCGAGAAGGTGGCGCGCTACACGGCCGCCCGCCGACGCCGGCTGCTCGCCGATCCCGGGATCGTCCGCAACCGCCAGAAAGTGCATGCCGCCATCAACAACGCGCGCGCCTTTCTCGATATGCGGGAAGCGGGCGACCGGTTTGGCCCGTTCCTGTGGGGCTTCGTCGAGGGCGAGCCCAAGGTGAACCGCTGGCGTTCCTTGCGACAGATCCCCGCGAAGACGCCGGAATCGGAGCGGATGAGCAAGGCGCTGGTCGAGCGGGGATTCCAGTTCGTGGGCCCGACCATCTGCTACGCCTTCATGCAGGCGGTCGGCATGGTGAACGACCACATCGTCACCTGCTTCCGGCACCGGGAGGTGCGGCGGCTGGCGGTGAGCCGGCCGCACCCCCAAGATCAGGCATGAGTGAAGTCGACCGGCTGACCGACGCCCTCGCGGAGCGCTACCAGGTCGAGCGTGAGATCGGTCAGGGCGGTATGGCTACGGTCTACCTCGCCCACGACCGAAAGCACGACCGCAAGGTTGCCATCAAAGTCCTGCACGCCGGATTCGCCTCGGCGATCGGTCCCGAGCGATTCCTCAATGAAATCCTGGTGGTCGCGCGGTTCTCCCACCCCAACATTCTCGGTCTCATCGACTCCGGCAGTGCCGACCTCGGCGACCCGGTCCCCAGGCCCTATTACGTCATGCCCTTCGTCGACGGGGAGTCGCTTCGCCAGCGCCTGACTCGCGAACGGCAATTGCCGATCGCGGACGCGCTCCTCATCGCGCGCGAAGTGTCGGACGCGTTGACACATGCGCACGCCCACGGCGTGGTGCATCGCGACATCAAGCCCGAAAACATCCTGTTGACTGGCGGGCACGCGCTCGTCGCCGACTTCGGCATCGCGAAAGCCGTGGACAGTGCGAGTGGGAAGAACCTGACCACGCAGGGTATGATCGTCGGCACCCCGGCCTACATGAGCCCCGAGCAGGCCAGCGGGGAGCGCGTCCTCGACGGCCGCGTCGACATCTATGCCCTGGGCTGCGTGCTCTACGAGATGCTGGCCGGCGAGCACCCCTTCAGCGCCCCGACTCCCCAGACAGTCATGGTACGGGCGTTGACCGAACGATCCCGGCCGCTGCGCGCCGTCCGCCCGGCGGTTCCCCAGGCGCTCGAAGCCGTCGTCGCCCGCGCGCTGGAGCGGTTCCCCGCAGATCGCTACGCGTCGGCCGCCGATCTCGCTCAGGCCTTGGCGGTCGCGCAGGATGGCGGGCTCGCTCCGCGCAGCCGCGTGCCCTGGCGGACCGTCGCCCTGGTGGGAGTTCCCGTGGTGCTGCTCGTCTGGCTCGGGAGTGTGGTGCTCGGCCGCGGCAATCGCGCCGGGTCCGCGTCGCCCGCGGTACGTTCACTCGTAGTATTGCCGTTCGCGAACACGAGCGGAAACCGGGAGGACGAATACTTCAGCGATGGGATGACCGACGAGCTCGCGGCCGCACTCGGCAAAGTGCCGGGTTTGCGTGTGGCCGCCCGAAGCTCCGCCTACCAGTTCAAGGGCCGGAACGTGGACGTGCACGAGATCGGCCGCCAGCTGGCAGTCGGCTCGGTAGTCGACGGTTCGGTCGGACGCAACGGCGACACGCTCCACATCACCGCCCAGCTCGTCAACGTGACCGACGGGCTCACCCTCTGGTCGGACGCGTACGTGCGGGACGTCAGGGGCGTCTTCACCGTCCAGGACCAGATCGCCGCGGCGATCGCGAGGGCGCTGCGATTGAGCGCGGGTGGCGCCGGGCATCCGGGCGCCGGCACCACCAACCTCGAGGCACACGACCTCTACCTCAGGGGCAGGTTCTTCTGGAATCGGCGCGATCGGGAGGGCTTTCGCAAAGCGATCGAGTATTTCGGACAGGCAATCGCCCGTGATTCGGCCTACGCGCAAGCGTGGGCCGGACTCGGTGAGTCATATAGCCTGATGGGCGGGTTCGGATACATGGCCCCCACGGAAGCGTTCGCGCGGGCACGCGCCGCCGCCAATCGTGCGCTCACGCAGGACAGTACGCTCGCCGACGCCCACACCGCGCTCGGGTTTATCCACCTGTTCTATGATTGGGATTGGGCAGCCGCCCGGGAGCGTTTTGACCAGGCGCTCACCCTCGACCCGCGCGACGGCGAAGCCCGGCTGTTCCATAGCTGGTATCTCGTCGCGACGAACCGGCTCGAGGACGCGATCACGGAGCTGCGCGGGGCAGTGGCCGACGAGCCCGTCTCGCTCATCCTGAACACGCGGCTGGGGACGATGTTGATGTTCGCCGGACGCTATGACGAGGCCCTTGCCCAGTTCCGCCGCGTGCTCGAGCTCGACCCAAACTACCCACTCGCGCATCTCGATCTCGCCCGGTTATACGCGGCGCGAGGCGAAAACGATGCCGCCATCGAGGAGCTGCGTCACGCTCCAGAGATCGTCGGCTCGTACGGCCTCGGCCTGTCCGGCTACGTGCTGGCGAAGGCCGGCCGTCGGGTGGAGGCAGGGGCGGAGATCAGACGGCTGCAAAACGACACGGCGCACCGCTATGCGGTCGCCCTCCCGATCGCCCAGATCTACGGCGCCCTGGGTGATCGCGATCGCGCGTTCGAGTGGATGGATCGGGCGTACACGGATCGGAATTGGTCCCTCTACTTTTGCCGCGTGGACCCATTGCTGCAGTCGCTGCGGAGCGACCCGCGCTGGGAAGCGTTCGTGCGGCGGATGAGCTTCCCGTGATGGAGGGGTCGCTCGTTCAGTCGACCCCGAATCCCATCTCTTCCAGGAACAGACTCCCGCGTGCGGCCTTGCCGAACCGCGTCTCCGCGCGCGTGAGCACCAGCCGGTCCATCGCGCGGGTCATCCCGACGTACAGGACGCGCCGCGCCTCTTCGATGTCGCGCGTGGCCTCGCGATCGACCTCGCGGCCGCCCGGCAGCTGTTCGTCCTCCACGCCCACGATGTAGACGCGCGAGAACTCGAGTCCCTTGGTCGAATGCAGCGTCAGCAGATTCACCCGATCGGGGTCCACCTCGACGCCGTCGGAGGTCGAGAGCGCCACCCGTTCGAGCAGCCGCCGGATGCCGTCCGCGAGCGTCGGCGCGGCGCTCGCCGCCACCAAGGCCTCCAGCCGGGAGACGGCCGACGGGTAGCGCTCCGCCGGCGACCGCTCCGTCCGCAACCGTTCGAGCAGCCGGCGCCCGCCCAGCCGCTCCACCACCGCGTCCCGCGTCGGGGCATCATCCCGGCCGGCGCGTTCCCGCTCGCCGGCGTAGTACTCGAGACAGCTGGTATGGCGGCCCAGGGCGTACACGCGCGCGACCTCCATCAGGGCGCGACGCTCGGGGTTCGTCCCCGGATCCTCGGCCAGCGCCAGGGAGAGACCGAGGAAATCGAGAAGGTTGACGAGGCTCGTCGTGCGGGCGCGCCGCTGCTTCTCCCGCCACAACGCGGTGAACACGCCGGCGAGCGCCTCCGCATCGTCCAGCGCGTGATGCGCCCGGCCGAGCGGCACCCCAAACCGCTCGGCCAACGCCTCGAGTTTCGCGCTCTCGTCCGACAACGCGCGCGCCAGGGGCAACGTGTCGAAGAAAAGCAGATCCGCGGCGTTGGCGAGACGACGTAGCACCGGGATATCGAACTGTTGCCCGTTGTGGGCCACCAGGATCCGGTCCCCCACGAACGCGCGGAACCGCGGCCAGACGTCCGCGAAGGGCGGCGCCGCCGCCAGGTCCGCATCGCCATAGCCGTGAACCTCGGTCGCCGAGGCGGGGACGGGCCGGTCGGGACGGACCAGCGAATGAAACCGCTCCACCACTCGACCGCCCTCCACCAGCGCCGCGCCGATCTCCACAATTTCGCAGGACGCGACGTCGGTCCCGGTCGTCTCCAGGTCGAACGTCACGTAGGACGGGAACGGCTCTCCCGGCTCGCGTACGTGTTCGAGCTGCAGGGCCTTGAACAGCCGCACGACGAGCTCGCCCGGGTCGGCTGGGTCGACGCGCAGCACCAGGTCTTCCGATCCCGGGCGGTCGTCCGGCCCGAGCACGCGCACTGCGCGCACCGCCTCCGACGCGACGAGGAGCCCGCGCAGACCGATCTCGAGACCCCGCCACGGCGCGATCCACACCGTGCCCTCTGCCTCGCGGGTGGCGCGCAGGGCGGCCACCAGCTCCGGCGCGCCGGGGCTGACGGCGGGATCCGCCAGCGCCGACAGGTGCTCGTCGAGTGGGTTGCGGTACTTGCCCATCCGCTCACCCAGGAGCTCGGTCACGAGCCCCAGGAGGCTCTCCTGTCCCTGAACGAGGGCCCGCAGATTCTCCACCTGATAGATGAAACGCCACAGCCAGCGGCCGTCCTGATCGCCGTGCGCGTCACGCGCCACTCGTCGCAAGGCGTCGAGAAACGGCTCACCCCGCCGGGCCGCCGCTCGCACACGCTCAAGCAGCGCGTCCGGCAGCACGTGGGCCGCCAACGCCTCGAGCGCCACCGGGTCTTCCGGATCGGCGATCACCCGCAGTGAGGCGGTCACCTGGCCGATCACCGGATCGTCGGTGATGGCGCGGCCGCGCGCCATGCGGCACGGGATGCCCGCTTCGAGCAGGCGCCGCTCCAGCTCGCGGCCGATGTCGTGTTTGCGGTACAGGACGGCGACGTCGCCCCAGGCCAGGCCGTGCGCGGCACGGTCGCGGGCGAGGTCCTCGAGGATCCACCCGCCCTCGGCCGACTCGTCCGGGAAGCGGTGCACTTCGACGGCGAACGGAGATTCCCGCAGCGCTTCCAGTCGCTTGTCGAACAGCCTCGGGTTCCGCTCCACCAGCCGCCGCGCGACCGCGAAGATCGCCCGCGCCGAACGGTGATTCTGGTCCAGGACGATCGGCTCGACGCCGTAGTCGGTGCGGAAGCGGCGGATCACGTCCGGGTCCGCCCCGGTCCAGGAGAAGATGGACTGCTCGTCGTCCCCCACGGCAAACAGGCTGCGATGCGGCTCGGCGAGACGCGTGACGATCCCGTACTGCACGGGGCTCAGGTCCTGGAACTCGTCCACCAGGAGATGGTCCCAACGCGCCGCCTCCTCCGTGGCGATCTCCGGGTGGCGCTCGAACAGATCCTGCACCAGCACGAGCAGGTCGTCGAAATCGGCCTGGTTCCGCTCGCGCAGCGCCGCGACGTAGCGGTCGAAGACGGCGTCGACGTCCACCTCGAGTCGGTACTCCTGCAGCCGCTTGCGCGTGAAGAGCCCCAACATCCATGCCCGGCGCTTGCGGGGCCGCACGCCGAGCCGCCGCAGCAGCGTCTGCTGGTACTCTTCGTCCGCGATGCCGAACCCCCGCCGCAAGCCGACCTGCTCGGGGTGATCGCGCAGGATTCCCGCGCAGAGCGCGTGCAACGTGCCGCGCGTGACGTCCCAGGCGGCCGCGCCCAGCTCGCGATGCAGCCGGCGCACGACCTCCTCGGCCGCCTTGTTGGTGAAGGTGACCGCGCAGATGCGGGGCGGACGGGCCCCATGGGATTCGATGAGGTGTCGGACCCGCTCGACCAGGCAGAACGTCTTGCCCGCGCCAGGCCCCGCGAGGACGAGTACCGGTCCAAGCGGCGCCTCGATCGCCCGCTGCTGCTGGGGCGAGGGCGTGGTGTCCGCGGGGGAAGCGGGTGTGAGAGTGGGTTCGGGCATGCGCGTCACGGAGGAAGCTAAGTTCCCCCCGTGTCATTCGACATCATCATCGCCGGACTCGGTGCCACGGGCAGCGCTGCCGCCTATCACCTCGCCGGCCGCGGCATCCGGGTGCTGGGGTTGGATCGCTATCACCCGCCCCATGTCCTGGGCTCTTCGCACGGCGAGTCGCGCGTCATCCGCGAGACCGCGTTCGAGCACCCGCGCTACGTGCCGCTCGCGCGCCGCGCCTACGCAAACTGGCGCCGCCTCGAAGCCGATGCGGGTGAATCCCTGCTGCACATCACCGGCGTGCTGTTCGTGGGGCCCGAAGCGGGGACGATCGTCGGCGGGACCCTCGCCAGCGCCCGCGCGCATGACGTGACCCACGACCGGATCGCCGGCGACGATCTCGCCCGCCGCTTCCCGGCCCTGCGCCGACTCGAAGGCGCGGTAGGCGTATTCGAGCCGGGCGCGGGGTGGCTCGATCCGGAGCGCTCCGTGGGGGCCTGTCTTCGCCTCGCCACCGCGCGGGGCGTGACGCTGCGATTCGACGAGCCGTTGGAGCGCTGGGAGCCGGACGGCGAGGGTGTCACCGTCACGACGGCTCGTGACCGCTACCGCGCGCGCCGGTTGCTGCTCACCGCCGGGCCGTGGATGCCCGAGCTCCTGGGGGACGCCGGGAGCTCACTCTCGGTGGAGCGGCAGGTCCAGCACTGGTTCGCTCCCGCCACCGCCGACGCCGCACACCTCCCCATTCTCATCCGGGAAGTCCCGGAGGGCGTGTTCTACGCCCTGCCGCCAGCGGGCGATGGACGGGAGATCAAAGTAGCGGTGCACCACGACGGGGCCCGCACGACGCCCGCGAGCGTCTTGCGCACCGTCTCACCCGGCGAGATCGCGGCGGCGCACGCCCTCCTCGAGCGTTATGTCCCGGCGCTGGCGGGCGTGCATCGCCGCGCCGCCGTCTGCCTGTACACCAACTCCCGCGACGGGCACTTCGTGATCGATCGCCACCCCGCGCACCGCGCCGTGATCGTCGCGAGTCCCTGCTCGGGCTTCGGCTTCAAGTTTGCGAGCGCCGTGGGGGAGGTCCTGGCCGACCTGCTTCAGGACCGGACGCCGGCGTTCGATCTCTCGCCCTTCCGGATCGGGCGCTGAGTCTGGAGCGACGTCTCACCCAGCTCAGGCATCATCTCACTACCTTTCATCCGTTACGCCACATGACGCCCCATCGCCTGCTCCCGTTGCTCCTCGTGACGCTTCGCGTCGCCTCGCTCCACGCCCAGACGCCCCGGTTCGGGGCGCCGCCCGGACTGGATGCGTCCCGGCGCACCGCCATCGTGACCGCCGCGGCTCGCGCGGCCCCCGGGGTCGTGAGCGTCAGCGTGCTGAAGCGCGAGCGCCCCCAGCCACAGGACCCGTTCGCGTTCTTCTTCATGCCCCAGGGCGCGCGCCAGGTGCAGGGGATCGGATCGGGCTTCGTGGTCGCCGCGGATGGAGTCATCGTCACGAACCAGCACGTCACCGATGGGGCGCAGCAGATCGTCGTGACGACGCGCGACGGCCGTGATTTCCCCGCCCGCGTGCTGGGTGAGGACCCGCAGACCGACATCGCGGTGCTCAAGGTGGAGGCCACCGACCTCCCCACGGTGCCGATCGGCTCGAGCGAGAACCTCATGATCGGCGAGTGGGTGGTCGCCATCGGCAACCCCTACGCCTACATGCTGGGCAACAGCGAGCCCTCGGTCACGGCCGGCGTGGTGAGCGCGGTGGGACGCAATCTGCTGCCGTCCCAGGACCAGTCGGGGGTGTACGTGGGGATGATCCAGACCGACGCGGCGATCAATCCCGGCAACTCCGGCGGACCGCTCGTGAACGCGCTGGGCGAGGTGGTGGGGGTCAACAGCAACATCTTCTCCAATACCGGGGGGTCAGTCGGGATCGGGTTCGCGATTCCCATCGAGCGGGCGATCCGGGTGGCCACGGAATTGCGCCGCTATGGTCGCGTGCGCCGGGCCTGGGTCGGGCTGGACGTCTCGAGCGGGGACGTCAACGACATGCGGGCGTGGAAACAGGCGGGCGGGTTGCAGATCACTACCGTGGCCGCCGGCGGACCGGCCGATCGGGCCGGGATCGCCTCGGGCGACGTGCTGCTGGGCGCCCGCGGACAGCGGCTCCGGACGTTTCTCGACTGGGAAGCGGTCCTCCTGGACGCGGGCCCGGGCGACACCCTGCCGGTGTCCTGCCGCTGCGGGGGCCGGCCGCGGATCGTCACGCTCGTCGTGGGGACCCTCCCCACCTCGAGCGCGGAAAAGGTCTCCATACTGGGCGACGTTCAGGTCGTGACGCTCACGCCGGCGATCCGCCAGGAGCGCAACGTGCAGGTGGACCAGGGGGTGCTGATCTACCAGCTCGGGGACGATACGCGCCGGGCGACCGGATTGGCGGCCGGCGACGTCGTGTTTCAGGTCAACCGGCAGCGGGTGGGTACCGCGGAGGCGTTGCGGGCCGCGTTCGCGCAGGCGGCCGGCGGGCAGGCGATTACGCTGTGGTTCGAGCGCAACGGCATGATCGGACGGACCTCGTTCTACGTTCAGTGACCGGCGAACTGGTCGTCGCCGCAGGAAACGTTGCGACGATTCCCGGGTATATTCGGCCCTCATGAAACCCGGCCGCGTCGTTCGCCGGGCGACCGTTAGGTTGGTGAGATCGCTCACACGAAGCGCGGGCAGGCAGCCGGGGGCGCTGCCGGTCTGGCCGTCACGATGGGCCCCCGCATGGAGGACTTGTCCCATGAACAGCAGGACCCGGATCGCCGCGACCGCCGCTCTCGCACTGTTGGGCGCCGTCGCGTGCCAATCGAAGCCTTCGCCGCAGCTGCAGGCGCGTATCGACTCGCTGCAGAACGCCGCGAACGAGCGCGATCGGCTGGTGCAGGAGATGGCGCAGGACGCCCGCATGATCTCCGATGTGTCCGCGGAGCTCGCCAAGGTGCAGGTGCGCGGCAAGCTCAACGTCACGAGCGAGTCGCCGGGCCAGGCATCGCGGGACAGCGTGGTGGCGCGGGTGCGCTACATCGCCACCCGTCTGAACGACAGCGAATCGCGGCTGCGCTCGAGCGAACGCCGCATCCGAGGGCTGACCTCGATCTCCGACAGTCTCCGCACGACCCTGACGGCCACGATCGCGAACTACGATTCGGTCGTGACGTCGCAGCGCACCCAGCTGGTCGCGTACGCGTCCCAGATCGACTCGCTGAAGGGCGAGAACACCGCCCTCGCCGCGGTGAACACCGCGTTGAAGGACACGGTGGGCGACCTGACGTTGCGCGAGAACACGGTGTACTACGTGATCGGGACGCGTGACGAGCTGAAGGCCCGCGGCGTCATCGACGAAACCGGCGGCAGCCGCTTCCTGTTCATTCTGTGGAAGTCGGGCAAGTCGGTGCAGCCGGCGCGGAACCTCGACCCGAGCGCTTTTACCGCGATCGACAAGCGGCAGGTCACCACGATTCCCCTGCCCGACTCGACCAAGCACTACCAGATCGCGTCGCGGCAGGACCTGAGCGCGCTCGCTACACCGCCCGACAACGACGGGAAGCTGCAGGGCAGCGTGCAGATCTCGGCGCCGGCCCGCTTCTGGTCCGCCTCGAAGTACCTGATCATCATCGAGAGCTGAGCCAGCCGCAGCGCCAACATCCGAGCCCCGGGCATCCGCCCGGGGCTCGCGTCATGTCGTACAAGGATTCTTCCTGCCGTCTTCACGCAGAGTTCACGGCCGCGCCGTAGTTGAGTAGGGGAAGGAGGTGATCGCCATGTACGATGAAGGCGGTGGTTCGTCGATCGAGTTGTGGCTGGGCGAGCGCGAGGATGCGGGAACGGACTCCGAGCTCCAAGAGCTGGTGCACCGGGAGCTTCGCTGGGAGCGGCGACTCGACCCCTCGAGCATCACGGTCGAGGTCCGGGACCGCTGCGTCACTTTGGACGGATCGGTGCGCAGCTATCCGGAGAAGGTGGCCGCGGAGCAGGCGGCCGGCCGAGTGCCGCACGTGCAGCGCGTCGTCAATCAGGTGAGCGTCGTGCTGCCGCCGGGTAGCGAGGTGTCCGATGCGGCCCTGCTGGAGGAAGTCACGCGGGTGCTCGGGTGGGATGCGCTCGTGCCCGCGGATCGCGTGCGGGCGGCTGTGGACGACGGGTGCGTCACGCTGCGGGGCCAGGTCGACTGGGATCATCAGCGCATCGCGGTCGAGGACGCGGTGACGCCGCTCATCGGGGTCATCGCGGTGGAGAACCACATCACCGTCCGCCCGAAATGGATGAGCGGCGAGCTGCGGCCCGAGGTGACCGCGACGGTGCGGCATCATCGTGAG
Source organism: Gemmatimonadota bacterium (assembly GCA_041498155.1). GTDB lineage: Bacteria > Gemmatimonadota > Gemmatimonadetes > Gemmatimonadales > GWC2-71-9 > DASTHG01. The sequence goes on from JBGQHV010000005.1 coordinate 18,324, forward strand.
CTGCATACCCAGCACGTCCGGATCGAAGCGCAGTGCGGCATGGTTCTGTTGCGGGGCCATGTTCCATCGTTGGCGGAGCGGTCGGCCGTCGAGCGCGCCGCATGGAGCGCCCCCGGCGTGATCGGGGTCGTGAACGAGCTGACGATCGACCGCTGATCGAGGGTGACGGGTGATTGGTGTGCCCACGGCGCGGCGACTATCTTCCTCGCGCCATGGCACTCGCCCGATCGCTACTCCTCCGAGCCTCGCGCAGCACGTGGCTCGCCGAGCAGTTCCGGAAGCGCGCGTTCGCGCGCCGCGCGGTGCGCCGCTTCATGCCGGGCGAAGACCTCGCCGCCGCGCTCGACGCGAGCGGCGAGCTCGCGACCGCCGGCGTGGGCACTGTCCTCACGCAGCTGGGCGAGCAGGTGCGAAGCGGCGCGGAAGCCGAAGGCGTCCGCGACCATTACCTCCAAGTCATCGATCAGCTGCGCGACCGGTTCCTCCCCGCCCACGTGTCGGTGAAACTGACGCACATCGGGCTGGACGTCGGACGGGACGCGTGCAAGCGCCACGTGCTGGCGCTCGCCGCGAAGGCGCGGGAGGAAGGGTCCTTCCTGTGGATCGACATGGAGGAATCCCGCTACGTCGACGCCACCCTCGAGATTTACCGCGCGGCCCGGGCCGAGGGAGCGGGAGTCGGGGTGTGCCTGCAGGCGTACCTCCGGCGCACGCCGCAGGATCTCACCGCCCTGCTCCCGCTGTCTCCCGCGATCCGCCTGGTCAAGGGGGCCTATAACGAGCCCGCGGACGTGGCCCTCCCGCGCAAACGGGACGTGGACGCGCAGTACTACACGCTGGCGGTGCGGCTGCTCGACGCGGTGGCGACGGGCCGGGCCACGGCGGTGTTCGGCACGCATGATCTCCACATCGTGGACCGCATCCGCGAGCAGGCGGGTGTCCGGCAAGCCGATGGGCGGTACGAAGTGCACATGCTCTACGGCATCCGCGCCGACGCGCAACGGGCGCTCGCCACCCAGGGCGTCAAGGTGCGCGTGCTGATCAGCTACGGCAGCCATTGGTTCGCCTGGTACATGCGGCGGCTCGCCGAGCGGCCGGCGAACGTCTGGTTCGTGGTGCGGAGCCTGTTCTAGCCGAAGAGTCGTCGGCCCAGCGCCCGTCCGATGAAGCGCAGGCGTTCGGGCCACGAGAACCGCAACAGGTTGGTCTTCACCACCCCCGCCGTGAAAAACGTCCTGCGCGAGTAGTCGATCGCCACGTCCACGAGCACCGGCCTGCCGGACGCCAAGATCTCGCGCACCCGCGCCAGCGCGGCCGGGATGTCCGCGTCGCGTTCGAGGCGCAGCGCCTCGACCCCCACCGCCCGCGCGAGGCCCCCCGCGTCGTAATCCGGCAACTCGCTCGCCGTTTTGCGGTTCAACGCCGTCGACTGGAATTGCGCGATTTGCGCCAGCTCGCGATCGCGCAACACGAAGACCGCGACCGCGAGACCCTGATGGGCCGCCGTGAGCAGCTCGAGTCCCGTCATGAGGAGCGCGCCATCCCCCGCCAGCGCCACGACGGGACAGTCGGGCCGGGCGAGTTTGGCACCGAGCGCCGCGGGGACCGCGTACCCCATGCAGGAATAGTCCACCGGGGCCAGGAACTTCCCCGGCCGCTCGAGCCGCAGGCATTCCATGGCGAGAAACGTTCCATTCCCGCTGTCGCTCGTGAAGACGGTCTCGGGGCCGAGCGCCTCCTGGAGCGCCCGCAACAACCGCGCGGGCGTCACCCGGTCCTCCGGCGTCGGCGCGAGCCAGTCCCGCCACACCCGCTCGTGACCGGTGCGGATGGCCGTGCGGAGGGCTTCGTCTCGGGGTCGGGCGGTGAGCCGCGGAAGCAGCGCGCGCACGAAGGCCGCCGCATCCCCGGCGACCGCGATGTCGGTCGTGTAGTTCCGACCGGGAACGGCGGGATCGATGTCCGCGTGTACCAGCGGGCGCGGCGGCTCGAGTCCGTAGCTGCCCGTGCCGACTTCGCCAAAGCGGCACCCGATCGCGAGTGTCGCCACGCACCGCTCCGCGACCCCGCGCGCGAACGGGGGCGCCGCGGCGCCGAAGCCGTTCCACAGGAACAAGGGGTGCGATTCGGGGAAGACGCCCTTCCCCTGGAACGTGGTCGCGACGGGCGCCTCGAGCCGCTCGGCCAGGGCCACGAGATCGAGACCGGCGGCGGCTGCGCCCATGCCCAGATAGAGCAGCGGCCTGGCTTCGGGATCGTTCAATACCGCCGCAACGCGATCCAGCTGGTCGGTCGAGGGGACCGGGGCCGCGATGGGCGGTGGCGCCGCCCAACGTTCCGGATCCACGTCGTGCCGCGTGAGGTAGAGATCCACCGGTACCTCGACCATCACCGGGCCGGGCGCGCCGCCCCGCGCCAGGGCGCAGGCGCGGCGGATCTCGGGGTAGATGTCAACGCCCCGCTCGATGCGGGTCGCCGCTTTGGTCACCGGCCGGGCCAGCGCCAGCTGGTCGACATCGTGCAACTGGTAGGCCTTCGCGAAATCCTGCCGGATCCCGCACCCCAGGACGAGCAGCGGCACGGTATCGAGGAACGCCTCCGCAATCCCGGAGAGCGCATGCGTCAATCCCGCGCCCGGGACGACGTTCACGCACCCGAGCCGGCCCGACGCGCGCCAATACCCGTCCGCCATGAACGAGGCGCTCTGCTCGTCGGTCACGAGGATGGGGCGCACCGCGTCCGACGCGGCGAGCGCGTCGTACAGCTCGATGTTATGCGTCCCCGGAATCCCGAACGTGTGCCGGATGCCCTCGTCACGGAGGGCGCGAACGACGATGTCGCCGCCGGTGAGCTTCATCCCGCCAAGATGCGCCCTCATGAAGCTCTCTTCAACCGGATTCCATCGAGCCTCCAACCGCCCGAGCCTACTTCTGATGATCCCACGGGAGATGATCATGGTGGAAGCAAGGGGAATCCTGTTGCCCAAGGAGCGCGCGGTGCTCGCGGCGGTGTGCGAGACGCTGGTGCCCTCGATCCCCCGCACCGTCGACCCGGGCGGGTTCTTCGCCACCGGCGCCCTGCAGGCAGGCACCATCGATCGGGCGGTGCGGCTGGTCGGGTCTGTTCCGGATCCAAAGGACCGCGATCGCTTGAAGTTGCTGCTGCGGCTGCTCGACAATCGGTTCGTCAATCTGCTGTTCGCGGGCCGGTTCGCCCGCTTCACCGCGATGCGGCCGGGCGCGCGCGAGGCGGTGCTGCGGAGCTACTCCCGCTCGCGTCTCGCGTTGCGACGCGCCGGTTTCCAGGCCCTGAAGCGGCTGGTGCACGTGGCGCACTACTGCTGGCCGGTCAATGGCCGGCACCCCGCTTGGGACGCGAACGACTATCCGGGTCCGTTGCGCGAGCCCGCGACCGCGATCGATCCGCTGCCGGCGCAGGCGATCGATCGGGACACCGTCCTCGACTGCGACGTCGTGGTGGTCGGCTCCGGCGCCGGCGGCGGCGTGGTGGCGGGGCTGCTCGCCGAAGCCGGGATGGGCGTCATCGTCCTCGAAAAGGGTGGCAACCCGGGCTCGCACGACTTCACGCAGATCGAAGGCGACATGCTGTCGCGCTATTACCTCGACAGCGGCCTGATCATGACGCAGAGCGGATCACTCCCGATTCTCGCGGGCAGCTGCCTCGGGGGCGGCACGGCGATCAACTACACCACGAGCTTTCCGCTGCCGCCCGCGACGCGGGCGGAGTGGGATCATCGCGCGGGGCTCACGCTCTTCACCAGCCCACGCTTCCAGCGCTCGCTCGACCGCGTGGCGCTGCGACTGGACGTCGGCACGCGCTGGACCACGCCAGGCGTGCGCGACCTCCTGCTGGAACGCGGCTGCAAGAGCCTCGGCTGGCATGTGGGTGTGATCCCGCGCAACGTGACCGGCTGCCGCGAAGGGGTCGAGTGCGGGTACTGCGGCTACGGCTGCCGCCACGGCGCCAAGAATTCGACGGCACGCACGTATCTCGCCGCGGCGGCCCGAGCGGGCGCCCGCCTCATCCCCGACTGCGACGTCCAGCGCGTGCGCGTCGAATCCGGCCGGGCCACGGGCGTCGAGGCCACCGTGAGCGGCACGGACGGCTCGCACCACCATCTCACCGTCCGGGCGTCGGCAGTCGTCGCGGCATGCGGATCGATCAACACCCCGGCCCTGCTCACGCGGTCCGGGATCGACAATCCGGCCATCGGCCGGGGGCTGCGGCTCCATCCGGCCACCGCGGTCGCCGGGGTGTTTTCGGAGCGCGTCGAGCCGTGGACCGGCTCCCTCCAGACGCGCTATTCCGATCAGTTCGCCGACACGGGCGACGGATACGGGGTGAAATTCGAGACCGCGCCGGTCCACTTTGCGTTGCCCGCAAGCGGGTTCGGATGGGAGAGCGCCCTCCGCCATCGCGAAGACATCGCCCGCCTCGCCCACGTGAGCATCATCGGTGTGCTGCTCCGGGATCGCGATCCGGGGCGCGTGGCGGTGGGTCGCGACGGCCGGCCGCGCGTGTACTACGAGCTGTCGCACCACGACGTGGCCAACGTCCGGCGGGGCCTGGTCGGGGCGGCGCAGGTGCTCGCCGCCGCGGGGGCCGCCGAGCTGTTCTCACTCCAGACGCCGCCGGCCCGAGCGGTCACGGCCGAGCCGGAGTGGCTGAGGCGATTCGCCGACGGTTTGGACCGCCGCGGCTTTACCAAGTGCCGCATGTCGTACATCACCTTCCACCAGATGGCCAGCTGCGCCATGGGCGCCGATCGTTCGCGATCGGTGGTGGGCGAGACCGGGGAGTCGCATGACGTCCGCGGACTCTACGTCGCCGACGCCAGCGCCTTCCCGACTTCGAGCGGCGTCAATCCGATGATCACGATCATGGCGATCGCGGACCATGTGGCACGCGGGATGATCGAGCGGCGGTGAAGTGAAGCCGTCAGCCATCAGCCGTCAGCCAGGGCTCTTGACGGCTGACCGCTGATGGCTGTCGGCTGCCATATCGAGTATCCTCCCGTCTCGTGACTCCCGATCTGGTCATTTCGAGCGGGCGCGTCGTCACCCCGGAGGGCGAACGCCCGGGGGCGGTGGTCGTGACGCGGGGGCGGATCGCCGCCGTCGTGCCGCCGGGAGACGCGCCGGCCGCCGCCACGGTGGTGGACGTGGGCGACGCCGCACTGCTGCCCGGCGTCGTAGACACCCATGTGCACGTCAACGAGCCCGGCCGCACCGAATGGGAGGGGTTCGCCACGGCGACCCGGGCGGCCGCCGCCGGGGGTGTCACGACCATCGTGGACATGCCGCTCAACAGCGTGCCTCCGACCACGACCGTCGCGGGGCTGGAAGCCAAAGCGCGCGCCGCGGCCGGTCAGGCGCTGGTCGACTACGGCTTCTGGGGAGGCGTGGTGCCCGAGAACCTGGCCGACCTCCAGCCGCTCACCATGGCCGGCGTGCTCGGATTCAAGTGCTTTCTCGTGCCTTCGGGCGTCGACGAGTTTCGCCACGTCGCCGAGCCGGAGCTGGTGGCCGCCATGCGCCGCCTGGCCGAGCTCGATCAGGTGCTGCTCGTCCATGCCGAGCTGCCCGGCCCGATCGCGCAGGCCGCCGGCGGCGGCGGCGATCCGCGACGATACACGACCTGGCTCGCGGCGCGACCGCGGGCCGCCGAGCTCGAGGCGATCGACCTCCTGCTGCTGTCGTCGCTCGAAACGAAGTGCCGGGTGCATATCGTGCACCTGTCGTGCGCCGCCGCGCTCGATCGGATCGAGCGTGCGCGACACACCGGAGCGCGCGTCTCCGTCGAAACGTGCCCGCACTATCTCACGTTCGCGGCGGAAGACATCCCCGACGGGGCGACGGCGTTCAAGTGCGCACCACCCCTGCGGGAGCGCGACAACCGAGAGCGGCTCTGGAACGGCCTCCGGCAGGGCGGCATCGATCTCGTGGCCAGCGATCACTCCCCGGCCCCACCTGCGCTGAAGCACCTGGACACAGGCGACTTCCTCGCGGCCTGGGGCGGGGTTGCTGCGCTCGAAATCTCCCTCGCCGCCACCTGGACCGGCGCCCGCGCGCACGGCCACGGGCTTCCGGCCATCGCCCGCTGGATGTGCCAGGAGCCCGCCCGGCTCGCGCGATTGGGCCGCAAGGGGCGCATCGCGCCGGGGTGCGACGCCGATCTCGTGGTGTTCGAACCCGATACGACGTGGACGGTGGAGGCGGCTCGGCTGCACCAACGCCATCCCGTCACTCCCTATGCGGGTCTGGCGCTGCGGGGGACGGTGCGGCGAACGTTCGTGCGTGGCGTGTGCGTGTACGAAGACGGGCGGTTTCCCGGTCCAGCGATCGGGTCGTGGCTGCGCCAGGGAGGCGGCTGACTATGTGTCCTTGGAGCGGCGGTCACGCCCGCTGCGCCGCTCATCGCCGCGGCGGCGACCGACGAGGGAGCGCCGGTCTTTTTCCGTGCGCCGCTCGGTGGAGGTCCGGCCCCAGACGCTGCGGCGCTCTTTCCAGCGCCGCCTGTCGAACACATTGCGGCGATCGGCGCCGGCGCGCCGTTTCCCTTTGCGCCGTTCCGGTCCTTTGTCGCGCTTCGACGCCATGTGAATCTCGTTCCTTGAGTGCTACAGGAAGATGCGAACACAGGGGCCGGTTGCGCCAGCCTGGGAGGTGCGATTGCGGTCAGGATTGATCGATCTAGCCGCGGCACGAGTCGGCGGGCGCGCCGTCCTGGCCAACGACGAGTTCTTCGCCCCCAAGGGGAACCTGCTCAAACCCGGCCGTGGTGTGTTCATCGAAGGGAAGTACTCGAGTCGCGGCAAGTGGATGGACGGCTGGGAGACGCGCCGGCGTCGCACGCCCGGCTACGACTGGTGCATCGTGCGACTCGGCGTGCCGGGGGTCATCCGGGCCGTCACGGTGGACACGCACCACTTTCGCGGCAACCATCCCGAGGCCTGCTCGCTCGACGCGGCGGCTGTGGCGGGCGATCCGACGCCGGCCCGCCTGCGCTCTGCCGCACTCCGGTGGGACCCGATCGTACCACAGCAGGCGCTCAAGGGTGACGCGGAGAACGAGTTCACCACCGGCGGCGAGTCGCGCGTCACGCACGTGCGGCTGAACATCTTTCCCGACGGCGGCGTGGCCCGCCTGCGCGTCTGGGGCGAGGCCCGTCCCGACTGGGCCGCGCTCGAGGCGAAGGCCGCGCCGCTCGATCTCGCCGCGGTCCAGCACGGCGGCGTTCCCCTCGCGGCGAGCGACGAATTCTTCAGCGAGCCCCTCAATCTGTTGATGCCGGGAGCGCCGGCCGACATGGGCGATGGGTGGGAGACGCGGCGGCGGCGTGGCCCCGGGCATGACTGGGTGATCGTTCGGCTCGGGGCCCGGGGCACGATCGACGCCGTACGGGTGGACACGACCCACTTCAGGGGCAACTTCCCCGAAAGCTGCCGCCTCGAGGGCTGCGACGCCCCCGAGCTCGGGACTCAGGGCGTGCCGGACGGGAACGCCCCCTGGCGCGAGCTGGTGCCGCGCACAACGCTGAGGGCGGACACGCGACACCGGTTTCGCGCCGTCGGCCGGTCGGGTCCGGTCACGCACGTCCGGCTCAGCATCTTTCCCGATGGCGGCGTGGCGCGCCTGCGGCTCTTCGGGAGACGGGTCTGACGAGCAAGGGAGGAGGGACGGGGGACGGGGGACGAGTGGCATCGCACCTCAACGCTCTCCCGCGTCCCGTGGCGGAGGCTGCGTTGCGGCGGTGCTGCGGGTCGCGGCGCTGGGTTGAGCGGATGCTCGGCGGCCTTCCGTTCGCGAGCGACGCCGTATTGCGCGAGGCGGCGGAGCGTGTCTGGTGGGGGCTCGAGCCGCACGACTGGCTCGAGGCGTTCGCCGCCCACCCGCGCATCGGGGACCGTTCGGGCGACGACTGGTCTCGGCGAGAGCAACGTGGCGTGCGCGATGCCGCGGACGCGACCCGCCGTGCGCTCGAGGCTGGAAACCGCGACTATAAAGCACGCTTCGGGCACATCTACCTCGTCTGTGCCGCGGGCCGGGGCGCGGGCGAGCTGTTGTCCGACCTGCAGCGCCGCCTCGCCAACGACCCCGCGCAGGAGCTGCGGATCGCCGCGGGCGAGCAGGCGAAGATCACGGCGTTGCGACTCGAGAGACTGGTGACGACATGAGCATCTCGACCCACGTGCTGGACACCGCCCACGGGCGGCCCGCCGCCGGCGTGGCGGTGACGCTGTCCGTCCAGGAGGGGCGCGGCTGGCGCGAGCTGAGCCGCGGAACGACCGACGCGGACGGACGCATCCCGACCCTGCTCCCCACTGCACCGCCCGCCGGCGGCGCCACTTTCCGCCTGCATTTCGCGGTGGGCGAGTACTTCGCGGCGCAGGGCGGGGCCGCTTTCTATCCCTACGTGGAGGTCGTGTTCACCCCGCACGACGACGGCCATTACCACGTGCCGTTGCTCGTCAGCCCGTTCGGGTATTCGACCTACCGCGGCACCTGACCCGTGAGCGCGCATCTCGAGCAATGGCTCGGTCTGGTGCTGCGCTGGGCTCACGTCATCACCGGCGTCGCCTGGATCGGCACGTCGTTCTACTTCAACTGGTTGAACGCCCGCATCGCGCCGCCCGAGGCCCCGGAGCCCGGGGTGGGCGGAGAATTGTGGTCGGTGCACGGCGGCGGGTTCTACCGTGTGGTGAAGTACTCCGTCGCCCCCACCCGGCTGCCGCGCACCCTGCACTGGTTCAAGTGGGAAGCGTACGCCACCTGGTGGAGCGGCTTCTCGCTGCTCGTGCTCCTGTATTACGTGGGTGCGCGCGAATACCTGCTCGATCCCGCCGTCGCACCGCTCGCTCCCGGCGCGGCCGTCGCCCTGGGTCTCGCGACGTTGATCGGGTCCTGGCTCGTCTACGATTTGCTGTGCCGCTCGCCGCTTGGGACGCGACCCGCGCTCCTGGGCGCGGTCGGCTTTGTCCTCGTGACGGCGCTCGCCTGGGGGCTCGGTCATGTGTTCAGCGCCCGCGCGGCCTATCTCCACGTCGGCGCGGCGCTGGGCACGATCATGGCGGCGAACGTCTTCCGGGTGATCATCCCGGCGCAGCGCGACATGGTCGCGGCGCTCTCCGCCGGACGCTCACCCGACGCGGCGCGCGGGCGACAGGCCGCGCTTCGCTCGCTGCACAACAACTATCTCACCCTCCCCGTGCTGTTCGTGATGGTGAGCAATCACTACCCCGCCACCTACGGAAACCCCTGGGGCTGGGCGATCCTCATGGTGCTGTTCGTGATCGGCGTACTGGTGCGGCATTGGTTCAACCTGCGGAACGCCGGACGCCCGAACGTCTGGCTCTTGCCCGCCGCGGTGGCCGGCCTCGGCGCGCTGGCCGTCATCACGGCGCCGCGTGCCACCGGCGGCACGGGACCGGAGGGATCGGCGGACGCGCCGTTCGCCGATGTCCGAGTGGTGATCGCGCGCCGCTGCGCTCCGTGCCACTCGGCGGCCCCGACCTATCCCGGGATGCCGGCCGCTCCGGCGGGCGTCATGTTCGACACCCCCGAGCAGATCCGGACGCGCGCCGCCCGCATCGCGGAGCGGGCGGTCGTGCAGCAGACGATGCCGCTCGGCAACGTCACCGGCATCACCGCCGAGGAGCGGGCACTGCTGGGCCGCTGGGTTCGGTCGGGCGCACCGCTTCGCTGAACCCCACGTCGAACAGGACCTTCAGCGTCCCCGGTCGCTGGGCGTGGTCGAACGCATCGAGCGCCCGCTCCAATGGATAGCGCGCCGCCACCAGGGACAGCACGTCCACCGTGCCCGCCGCGAGCAGCGTCAGGGCCTTCGGAAACGGACCGCACCGTGAGCCGACCAGGGTGAGCTCGTTCACCACTACCGCCGACGCGTCGAGCGTCAGCCGGTCGGCGTACGTGCTCTTCATCACCAGTGTGCCCCGTGGCCGCAGCGCCCGCTGGGCGACGCCGAACCCGAGGTGGTTCCCCGTGCATTCCACCGCCACGTCGAACTCCCCGGCGGGCACCGCGTCGGCCGCCACCGCTCGGATGCCCCGCCGGGTGAGCCGCTCCAGTTTTGGACCGTAGCGGCCTACCACCTGTAGCCGGCAGCCGCTCAGCGCCAGCGTCTGCGCGACGAGCTGGCCGAGCTTTCCGTCGCCGACGACGAGCACGTTCGTGTCGGGGCCGATCTCCACCTGTTCCTGGATCTGCAATGCCGCGGCGAGCGGCTCGGTGAACACCGCCGCTTCGGTCGCCACCGCATCGGGGACGACGTGGAGGTTGTCCACGGGAAGGGTCAGGTACTCGGCGAACGCGCCGTTCCGCTTGACGATCCCCAGGACCGTACGCCGCTCACAGTGGGTACGCCGGCCGGCGCGACACGCCCGGCAGTCGCCGCAGACCGCATTGATTTCTCCCACCACCCGTTGGCCGCGGAGGGCGCCGTCCGAAGCGACCACACCCACGAATTCGTGGCCCAGGACGCCCGCGTAGGGGTAGTAGCCGCGCGCCAGCTCCACATCGGTGTTACAGATTCCGGCGGCGAGCACCCGGACCAGCGCCTCGCCCGGAGGCGGCTCGGGGGCCGGGATGCCGTGACGCAACCGCAGCTGTCCTCCTTCGAGCCAGATCCCCTTCATGACGCGCGCACGGCGTCGTACACGACGCGCGCCATGACTTCGCGGCGGTAGGCGGCCGTCGAGCGGATGTCGTCGATCGGCGTCACGTCCTGGTCGATCGCGGCGAGAAGATCGTCCGGGGACCGCAGCGGCGCGCCGTCGGCGAGCAGCCGCTCCAGCGCGGGACAGCGACGGATCGTGGGCGCCACGCTCGCCGCGACCACGCGCCACCCGGCCGCCGAGCGGGTGATGGCGAGGCCCACCTTGGCGATGGCCTGCGCCCGCCGCGAGCCGACCTTCACGAACCGCTGCAGCGCGTACGCGCGACGCGGCACGCGGATGGCGACCACCAGCTCGTCCGCGGCCCGGCGCATTTGCTTGTAGCCGGTATAGAAGTCGGCGAGTGGCACCTCCACGCGCCCGCGGACCGACTCGAGCACCACGACGGCGTCGTACGCCATGAGCGCCGGGACACCGTCGGCCGCGGGCGACGCATTCACGATGTTGCCCGCCCAGGTGCCGCGGGCCTGGATCTGAACCGAACCTACCTGCCGTGCCGCGTGGACCAGCAGCGGCAGCTCCCGCGCAGCCCGCGCGTCGCGGATCACGTCCCAGTAGGTGGCGCGTCCGCCCAGCACCAGCTCGCCGTCTTCCCAGCGCGCGCCCGTGAGGTCGCCGAGGGGCGAGAGATCGAGGTAGGCCCGGTCGTGCTCGGACACCCGCGTGGGCCAGTGGACGAGGACGTCCGTGCCGCCGGCGACTGGAACGGCGTCGGGCGTCTGGGCGAGCATCGCCAGCGCCTCGACACGCGACTGCGGCGACAGGAGTCTCACGCCCCAGCCTCGAGCGACGCCGCGATCCCGTCCACGATGCCGTCATAGCCCGTGCAGCGGCACAGATTGCCCGCCAGCAGCTCGCGGATCGTGTGCGTGGCGAGCAGCTCCGGGTGATCGCGGATCCAGCACGCCGTCATCGCCACGCCGGGCGTGCAGGCGCCGCACTGAGTGGCGCCGCTCGACAGGAGCTGCCGCAGCCGGTCGGGGTTTAGCGACTCCACGGTCTGCACCACGCTGCCTTGCACCTGGTAGATCGGCACGAGGCAGGAGTTCACGGGAAGCCCGTCGAGGTATACGGTGCAGGCGCCGCACTCCCCTTCGCCGCAGCCTTCCTTGGTGCCGGTGAGGGCGAGGCGGTAACGCAGCGTGTCGAGGAGCCGCTCGGTCGGATCGACTTCGAGTGACGTGAGCGCGCCGTTGAGTGTGAACGAGATCTTCACGGCGCGATCTCCATCAGGCGCTCCGGCGTCAGGGGAATCGTGCACGGATCCGCCCCGGTGGCGGCCGCCACCGCGTTCAGGATCGCCGGCGCCGGGCCGTCCATCGGCAGCTCGCCCAGGCCCTTTGCGCCCTGGGCGCCGAGCGGATATGGGTTCTCGATGAAGGCCACGCGGATCGCCGGCAGGTCGTCGCTCGTGGGGATGATGTAGTTGGTGAGCTGGGCGTTGGCCATCGCGCCGTCCTTCCAGCGGCACTCCTCGAGCAGCGCCCACCCGATCGCCTGTGCCACACCGCCCTGGACCTGGCCGCGCGCCAGGCGGTCGTGCAGGATGTGCCCGACCTCCTGCACCGCGACGAAGTCCGTCACCCGCGTCTCGCAGGTACGCAGATCGACCTCCACTTCCGCGACGTAGGCGCCCCAGCCGAAGGTCGCGTAGGCGTCGCCCCGGTAGGTCGCGTCGTCCCACACGACGCCCGGCGGCCGCTCGTACACGGCTTCGCCGATCAGGTCGTCCCCCGGATGACGCTCGTACCAGCGGCGGATCGCCGCGCGGAGCGTATCGCCCGTGGCGTGCTCGTTCAGCTCCAGGCGCGCCCGCAGGGCGTCGCACGCCCGCTCGACGAGGCGCCCCACCACCATCGCGGTGCGCGACGCGACGGTCGGGCCGCTGTTCGGCACCCGGGCGGTGTCGGCCTCGGCGATCACGACGTCGGACGCGTCGAGCCCCAGCCGCGCGGCGGCGAGCGCGGTGAAGACGGTGAGCGTCCCCTGCCCCATCTCGATGTTCGCGGAGCGGACCTCGACGCGGCCGTCCGGCAGCCCCGCGACATGCAGCCGCGACGCGAGCATCACCTCCCCACTCCCCGTGAACCCGGCCCCATGGTGGAACGTCGCGACCCCGATGCCGCGGCGCGTGGCGGCGCTCGCGGCGTTGAAGCGGGCGTGCGCGATCCGCCGGGAGTCATAATCGGCGAGCGTCAGGGCGCGCTCCAGCAGCGCGACGCGGTCGGTCCCATCGCCGATCACCTGACCGGTCGCGGTGGACTGACCGTCCCGCAACAGATTGCGGCGCCGCAGCTCGGCGGGGTCGAGGCCCAGACGCGCGGCGATCCGGTCCATGTGCCGCTCGTTGGCGAAGTGCGTCTGCGGCGCCCCGAACCCCCGAAAGGCGCCGAACGGGACCGCGTTCGTGAACACGGCGCGTCCGTCGATGCGGACGTGGTCGCACGCGTATGGCCCCGCCGCGTGGATGATGCCGCGCGACAACACCACCGGTGAGAGCGTGACATAGGCGCCGCCATCCATGATCACTTCGATATCCTGGGCCAGCAGCCGGCCGTCGGTGGTGACGCCGGTGCGGTGACGCACCAGCGCGGGGTGCCGCTTGGTCGTCGCCGCCATGTCCTCGCCGCGGTCGTAGACGATCTTCACCGGCTTGCCGCTCTTCAGCGCCAGGAGGCCGGCGTGCAGCGCGATGGTGGACGGGTACTCTTCCTTGCCGCCGAAGCCGCCTCCGGTCGGGGTCTGCACCACCCGGAGGCGCCCCTCGTCCCGCGCCAGCGCGTGCTTCAACGCCTTGAGCACGTAGTAGGGGCACTGCATCGAGCCGCGGAGCACGAGGACGTCGCCATCGAGGTGGGCGATCATGCCCTGGGGCTCCAGGTAGACGTGCTCCTGGGCGCCGGTCTCGTAGGTCCCTTCCACCACGATCGGGGCGGCGGCGAGCGCCCGTTCCACATCCCCTTTCGAGATGCCGAGATGCTTCAGGATGTTGTCGGTGCCGTACTGGATTTCCTCGGGCCTGGCCGGCACCCGGAAATCGAGGGCGGCGGGCTCAGGGGCCACGGCGACCGTGACGGCGGCGACGGCACGGCGCAGCGCGTGGCGATCGGGATGCGCCAGCAACAGCACCGCCTCGTGCACGTGCCGCACGTATCCGGCCGCCAGGACCGGCTGATCGTTCTCGATCAGCGCGATGACGTTGGGGCCGGGGAGGTCCCGGTGATCCGCGATGGTGAATTGCGACCAGTCCACGCCCGGATCGAAGCGCACATCCGTGATCCGGCCGCGGGGGGCGGGGCTGCGCACCGTCGCCCCCCACAGGAAGCCGTCGAGCGGGAGATCGTCGACGTAGCGCTCGCGGCCCGTGAGCTTGGCGAGTCCTTCCAGGCGGTCCACGGGAAGCGACTATACCGCCCGATCGGCGGGTCCGACGTTGCGCGGCTCGCGGCGGTCGTGTTAGCTAGCGAGAACGTCACCCCTCCTGGAGCCACGATGGCCACTGTGAAGTCGAGCACTCGATCGCGGAAGCGGACGCGGGCCCCGAGCCGGGCCGCGTCGATGCAATCCATCAACCCGGTCACCGGCGAAGTCCTGGAGTCGTTCCCGGAGATCGGGAAACGGGAGCTCGACCGCGTGCTGGACCAGGCCGACCGCGCCTACCGGGACTGGCGTCGCCGGCCCCTCGGGGAGCGCACCGCCCTGCTCCACGAAGCGGCGAAGGTGCTCCGCAGCGGCAAAGCGACATACGCGCGCGCCATGGCGCTCGAGATGGGAAAGCCGCTCGCCCAGGGTGAGGCGGAGACGGAGAAGTGCGCGGCGGTCTGCGACTACTATGCCGACAACGCCGCGGCGTTTCTCGCGCACCAGCCGCGCGAGCTGGACGGCACCCGCAGCTACGTGCGGTTCGACCCGATCGGCGCTGTGCTCGCCGTGATGCCGTGGAATTTCCCGTTCTGGCAGGTGTTCCGCTTCGCCGCGCCGGCCCTCGCCGGGGGGAACGTCGGGCTCTTGAAGCACGCCTCCAACGTGACGCGCTGTGCGCTCCTGATCGAAGCGGTGTTTCGCGATGCCGGCTTTCCGGACGGGACGTTCCGCACGCTCGTGCTCCGGAGCCAAGGGGTGGCGGCTGTGATCGCCGACCCGCGAGTCCGCGCCGTCACGCTGACCGGCTCCGAGCTGGCCGGCAGCCAGGTCGCCGAGCAGGCCGGGCGTCATCTCAAGAAGACGGTGCTCGAGCTGGGCGGCAGCGATGCGTTCATCGTGCTGGCGGACGCCGACCTCGCCCGCGCCGCGAAGACCGCCGCTGATGCCCGCCTCATCAACAGCGGTCAGAGCTGCATCGCCGCCAAACGCTTCATCGTGGTGGAGGCGGTGGCGGACCGGTTCACCGAGCGATTCGTGACGGAGATGCGCTCCCGCACGATGGGCGATCCGCTCGCACCGGCGACCCAGGTGGGCCCGCAGGCGCGGCCCGAGCTGCGCGACGAGCTGCACCGGCAGGTGCAGCGTTCGGTGCGGCGCGGCGCCGAGCTGCTGCTGGGCGGCGCCGTCCCGAAAGGGGCCGGCGCGTTCTACCCGCCCACGGTGCTGGGGAACGTGAAGCCCGGGATGCCGGCGTTCGACGAGGAGGTGTTCGGACCAGCCGCCGCTGTGGTTCGGGCGCGCGACGACGCCGACGCCGTTCGACTCGCGAACGCATCCCCCTATGGGCTCGGCGCGGCGGTGTGGACAGAGGATCGAGCCCGGGCGGAGCGGCTGGCCGCGGAGCTCGAGGCGGGGTGCGTGTTCATCAACGGGCTGGTCCGCTCCGATCCGCGGCTGCCGTTCGGCGGCGTGAAGCGCTCGGGGTACGGGCGCGAGCTGTCCGAATACGGCATGCGCGAGTTCCTCAACATCAAGAGCGTCTGCGTGGCCTGACCACTACCTTTGGCCCGCATATGCCGCCGATGACCGAGCCGAGCCCCGAATTCACCGCCCTCGAAGCCGCGCTTCGAGGGCGCTACGTGCTGGAGCGCGAGCTGGGACGCGGCGGCATGGGCGTCGTGTTCCTGGCGCGCGATGTCGCGCTCGACCGGCCGGTGGCGATCAAGCTCCTCCCGCCGGGTCTCGCGGGCACGCCGGAGCGGCGCCAGCGCTTCCTGCAGGAAGCGCGCACCGCCGCCCGCCTCGCGCACCCGCACATCGTCCCGATCCACGCCGTCGAGGAGAGGAGCGGTCTCGTCTTCTTCGTCATGGGCTACATCGCCGGCACGACGCTCGCCGAGCGGGTGCGCACTCAGGGACCACTCGATCCCGCCACCGCGAGCCGCCTGGTGCAGGAGGTCGCCTGGGCGCTCGCCCACGCGCACCAGCACGGCGTGGTGCACCGGGACATCAAGCCGGAGAATATCCTGCTGGAGCGAGGCACCGGCCGGGCGCTCGTCACCGATTTTGGGATCGCGCGCCTGGGTGACGGAACGCCGCCGACCGGTTCCGGCCGCGTGCTGGGCACGGCCCGGTTCATGTCGCCGGAGCAGGGGGCGGGCGAGACGGTGGACGGCCGCAGCGACTTGTATTCTCTCGGGGTGACGGCGTTCTACGCCCTCACGGGCCGGTTCCCGTTCGACGCCGCCGACCACCACGCGTTGCTGGTACAACATCAGACGCTGCCCGCGCCGCCCGTCGCCTCGGTGCGCAGCGGCCTGCCGCCGGCCCTCGCCGCGGCGATCGATCGCTGTCTGGCCAAGGCTCCCGCGGACCGGTTCGCGACGGCCGGCGCCCTCGCCGACGCCGTGGCGGTAGTGCGAGAGGGAACGGCGATCCCGGCCGTCGTGCAGCGCATTACGCGAGAGATTTCGTCGTTCGCGGTGGATCTGGCCGGTTACGGCACGCTGACCGCCGTGGCGATCGTGTCCCAACTCTTGATCGGCAACGACTTCATGGGCATGCGCACCATCTACACGGTCGCCATCGCCCTGGTGCTGCTCAGCCTCACCGCCCTGCGCGGCATGTCGATGTGGCGCTTCGTGCGCGAGGCCGTCACCGAGGGATGGGGAGAGCAGGACCTCGCCGCTGCGATCGACCGCGAGGCCCGTGCCGCGGGAGCCGCCGCGCGCCAACCCTGGCCGGGGCGGCTGGGAGCGACCGCGATCTTTCTCGCCGGATTCGCAGGGCTGGTAGCGTACTGGCTCGGTCCCAAGGAGGCGGCCCTGTCTTCCCTCGAGGGACCGCTGGCCTGGCTCGTCGAGCTCGTCGGCCTCATCGCTCCCGTCGCGTGGGGTCGCTGGTACGGCAGCCGGCTCGAGGCGCCGCGCGACGGGCGTCCCGGCCTCTTCAGCCGGTTCGTCATGCGGGTCAAAATGAAAGGCCTGTTCGTGCTGGCCCGGCTGATCCACAAAGCGCGGAAGCCGCCGGCCGTGGCATCGGCGGATCACCACACCGAAGTCGTCATCGCCGATGCCGCGCGCGACATCCTGCACGCGCTCCCCGACCCCGACCGCCGCCTGGTGGGGGTCGAGCAGCTGCTTACCCGCCTCGAAGCCGATGCGGCCGTCTTGCGCCGGCGGCTCGGTGCGCTGGACGATGTCGCCGGGCACATGGGGGCGGCCGGGTCCGCCCGCCACGACGACCTGTCCCGCGATCTCGAGGCGGCGCGCCGCGCGGCCACCGAGCGGCTCGGCACCACCGTCAGCGCGATGGAAAACGTGCGGCTCGACCTGCTCCGCCTGCGCGCGGGGCTCGGCTCCAACGACGGCCTGACCGAGGACCTCGAGGCGCTGCGCGACCTCGCGGCCCGCGTCGATGCGGAAATGGAGCTGCGCGAGGACGGCCTCGGGTAGGAATCGAGCCAGACGAACACTGCGCGGGCGGCCCCGCGACTGCGGGACCGCCCGCCTGCATCCTCCGATCTGGGGCGTTACTCGCCTTCGAACGACCACGCGCCGATCTGCCGCACGAACTCCTGCGACAGCGCCTTCAGATCCACCGGCGGAATGTTAGGATCCTCTTTCAGCGTCTGCACCCGCTCCAGATTCACCGACGCCTTGGTGAACCCGCTGTCCGCCGCGAGCGCCGCCCGGTAGGCCTCGGCCGCCAGCGTGAAGTGGCCGGTCCGCTCGAGGGCGATGCCAAGGTTGTTCTGGAACGTCGCCACGTCAGGCACCAGGTCCACGGCGCGGGCGAGCGGCCGCAGCGCTTCATCGAACGACCCCTGCTGGATCAACGACGCGCCGAGGTTGTTCATCGACCAGACGTCGGTCGAATCGAGCACGAGCGCCTGATGATAGGCCGTCACCGCCTCGTCACGCTCGTTCTTGGCGTCATGGGCACGCCCGATCAGGCGATAGGCTTCGCCCAGGCTGTCATCGATGCGCAGTACCGTGTCGAGATAGGCGATGGCCGAATCGGGCTGGCCATCCTCGAGCAGCACGCGGCTGATGTTCAGGTAGCTCTTCACGTGCATCGGGTCGATCGTGAGCGCCTGCCGCAGGGCCGCTTCGGCGTTGGGGAGATCCCCCGCTTTCCAGGACGAGAGCCCGAGCATGTAGAAGCCCCAGGCGTTCGTCGGGCGGCTCGCCGTGTAGGCCGTGAAGCCGCTGACCGCGTCGGCATAGCGACGCTCGCGGAAGGCGGAGTCCGCGCTCTCGAAGGACACCGGGCCGGCACTCACGGGCGCGGGTTCGGTCGGCGCCGGCGTCGATTCCGGCGTCACACTCACGGACTCCGGTCCGGGCTCTTTCGCGCTCGCTTGTTTCGGCGTCTTGTCGCCGCAGCCCGCCAGCACGAACAGGCCGGCCACGAGCCAGGCAGGGGTGAACCGCAGGGTGGTGCGCATCGTCTCCTCCTCCATCAGGGGCGCCGCAGCGCCGGTCGGGGTTTGCCAACGCCCCGGTGAAAGGCAGGAGGGAGGCCAGGCGATTCGGAGCCGCGGCCGTTCGTGCAATCGGTTGGATGGTCATGGGTTAGGCGAGACTACGAAGCGATGAGTGGACAGCATCGTGTACCACGGGACACGACGATTGGGGGGCGGTCGTGTTCGAATGGACACACGGTGGGTGGCGCTGGCTCGCTACTCCCTGCTGATCCCGTGCCTCCGCATGATCTTCAACAAGCTCGCGTGATCCGCGAGTCCGAGGGCCTCCGCGGTCCGCGTGATGTGCCAGTCGTGACGCTCGAGCGCGGCGATGACGATCTGACGCTCCGCTTCCGCTTTCAGCTCGTGGAACGTCAGCGGCGCGGCTCCGGCACTCACCCGACGAGCCGCGCCCAGGTCCCGGATCTCGGGCGGCACGTCCTCCAGTCCGATCTCGGGATCGTCGGAGGCGATCAACATGCGCTCCAGCGCGTTGCGCAGCTCGCGCACGTTGTTGCGCGCCCAATCGTGGGCCATCAGGCATTCGAGGGCCGCGGCGCTCAACGTCCGGGGGCGCATCCCGAACCGGGCGCAGGTCTCCGCCAGGAGGTGCTTGGCCAGCTCCGGCACATCCGACAGCCGGTCGCGCAGGCTCGGCACGGCGAGCGCGTGCACGTTGAGCCGATAGAAGAGATCCTCGCGGAACCGTCCGGCAGCGATCTCAGCCGTCAGGTCGCGGTTGGTGGCGGCGAGCACCCGGGCATCCACCTTGATCGTCCGTGTCCCACCTACCCGGGTCACTTCGCGCTGCTCCAGCACGCGCAGCAGCTTCGCCTGGGCGGCGAGCGGCAGTTCGCCGATCTCGTCCAGGAACAGCGTGCCGCCCGCGGCGGACTCGAACGCCCCTTTGCGCAACGCGACAGCCCCGGTGAACGCGCCGCGCTCGTGTCCGAACAGCTCGCTCTCGACGAGGTCGGCGGGCAGGGCGGCACAGTTGATGGCGAGGAACGGTCCCTTCACGCCGCTCAGGCGATGCACCGCGCGCGCCACGACTTCCTTGCCCGACCCGCTCTCACCCGTGATCAGTGCCGGCGACGGGATCGGGGCGATGCGCGCCATCGCCTCGGCGAGCCGCCGGATCGCCGGGCTCGAGCCGATGAGGGGCGGGTCGGCGCCGAGATCGAGCCGCAGCGCCTCGACCTCCCGCTCCAGCCGCCGCCGTTCCAGCGCGTTGGCGACCTCCTGCACCACGCGCTCCATCGGCTCGGCCTTGTCGATGAAGCTCACCGCGCCGAGCCGGATCGCCCGGGCGCAGCGGTCGTAGTCACCCGTCCCGGTGTACACGATCACCGGCACCCGCGCGGGGCGACGCTCGAGCTGCCGCAGCACCTCGAAGCCGTCCATCCCCGGCATCTCGAGGTCGAGCAGCACGCAATCCACTGGCTCGCGCGCCAGCAGGTCGAGGGCCGTGGAGCCATCGGCCGCGGTCAGCGTCTCGTGACCAGCCAGGCGCTTCAGGTCGTAGGCGTACTGCTCGGCGAGGGGTTGTGCGTCGTCTACGATGAGGACCAGCGTCACCCCGCGGCCTCCACGAAGGGCAGAACCACGATGAAGCGCGACCCGGCGCCGGGCGAGGTTTCGACCCGCAGGCGGCCGCCCGCATCGGTGACCAGCCGGCGCACGATGGAGAGTCCCAGGCCGGTGCCGCCGGGCTTGGTGGAGTAGAAGTCCTGAAAGGCGCGCTCCAGCTCCGCCTCGGTCATCCCCTTCCCCGTGTCCTCGACCACCACGCGAGCCGCGGGCGGTTGGTCCGGATCGGTCTCCCGGGAAGTGGATACCGTCACGGAGCCGGACTGTGCGTCCAGGCTGTCGACCGCGTTGGAGACGAGATTCTCGAGCACGCGCCGCAGCGCGAGCGGGTCGATCTTCACCTCCGGCAGGTCTTCGGCGAGCTGCAGCGACAGCTCGGCCGCCCCCAGGGGGATCTGGCCGACGGTCTCCCGTGTGACCGCGTTCACATCGCAGCGCAACGCGTCCGCCGGCGGCGACAGCTTGGCGTAATTGGCGGCCAGCGTCTCGAGATACGTGAGGCTCGAGCCGAGCGTCTGGCGCCGCTCCGCGAACACCCGGGCCAATTCGGTCGGCCGGTCGCGCGCCACCTGGGCCAGGTGGCGCAGCACGTTGCGCAACGGCGCGATGCCGTTCTTGATGTCGTGATTCACCTGGCGGGCCAGCTCCCCCATGGCGGCGTGCCGCTCCGCATCACGCAGCCGGGCGGCGCCGGTGCGCAGCCGCTCGGCCATTTCTCCGAGCAGGCGCTCGAGACTGCCGATTTCGTCGGCGCGGTCGCTGTCGAATGCGACGTCGAGCCGGTCCATATCGAGCTCGGTCGTCTTGGCGGCCAGCTGCGCGAGCGGCAGGCTGATGCGCGACGAGAGCCATCCGGCGAGCAGCAGCGTAACCAGCAGAGTCACGAGCACCGCCACGCCGAACCAGAGATCGACGGTGCGCTCCAGATCGCGCAATCCCGCGAGGGGAGCCGCCACCACGAGACGGGCCTGCACGAGCCGGGCGCTGTCGGGATGAGACTCGTCGATGAACGGCAGCGGCAGCTCGCTCACTGCTTCGTCCGCCGCGCCGCGCGCCGCGTCGCCCGGCGGCCGGGAGGCGACTGTATCGCCGGGCAGCGTGAGGGTCACGGCGATGGCGCTGTCGCGCGCCAGGCGCGCCAGGAACCCGGAGTCCACCGCGATGCCGCCCACGACCGTGAAGCGCCGGTCCCCCAGCGGCAGCGAATCGAGTCGGGCCAGGGCCACGAACGGCCCCTCCGCCGTCCGGGCCTGGACCAGGGCGAGGCCGTTGGGCGCCGTGGGCAGGAGCCCGGGCAGTCCCCGATCCACCCGATCGAACTCGTTGCGGAACTGCCCCGAGCTCACGATGCGCCCCGAGTCGTCCTGGATCTGGAGCATGTCCAGCCCGGCCAGGTGCATCGCCGTGCCGGCGTAATCCAGCGCGTAGGCACGCTGCGTCGTGTCACGTTGCACCATCGCCAGCCTGAGCCGGTTGTCGGCGACGGCGGCGGTGCGCAGGCGGGCCAGCCGGGTCGCGAGCAGCGCTCCCTGTCGCTCCAAGTCCTGCCCGATGAGATCCACCAGCGCCGCCACGCGCGCCTGATAGGTGGCGGCGAGCCGCTGACGCACGGCGCGGCGCACGCCGAGCCCGAATACCAGGAGCGGGACGAGCACGACGGGAGCGGTGGCGAGCAGGATGCGGGTGCGGAATGTCATCGAGAAGGGGAAGGATAGCGCCCGGCAGCGTCCAGCGTGAGGCGCGCCGTGTGGCGCATTGGAATCGAGTGAGGCGGCAGCCCGGGCCTACCGGGCCCGCAGCGTCGCATCCCCGTCCACCGTGAAGGCCACCGCGCCGCGCCGCCACACCACCTGGCGGCGCGTATCCACCAGCGGAATGATCTGCGTTGTGAGTGAGAGCCACGGGGCCTGCGCCACGAGCCGCCGCACCGTCCGGCAGGTGCCGGAGGCGTCTGGGGACACCGGGATCACGAACTGCGCCGACTGGCCGGACGCCAGCGCGGCCGCGAGCTCCCCGGGGGCAAGTCCGGCCACACGCACCGCCGGTCCACCGCCGTCGCCTTCCAGCGCCACGAGGCGTCCGGCGAGATCACGCGCCGTGGCATCGTCACGAGGAAAGACGATGAGTGGACGGGGGACCGGTCCCGGCATCGCGCCCTCAGGCGGCGAGCCGACACAGACGGGGAAGGCCGTCCACCACACGGGCGCGACCGCGGGGCGGGCGTCGACGTGCACCGCATCGCGGGCCAGGCCTTCCCGCCAGGCCAATGTCACCGCCGGGGGCGAGCCACGCGCGAGCACCACATAGGTGCGATCCCAGGGGAGCGGGCGCGTCGCGAGGTCCGGCCGGCTCGCGGCGTAGCTCAGCGCGGCGGCATCGTCGGTCACGAGAAGATCGATGCCGCGGTCGAGCCAGTCCCGGGCGTCGGTGGCACCGAGCGGACGTAGCACGAGCACCGCTCGCCGCAGGCCGAAGACCGGCGACAGCACCACCCGGCCTCCCGAGGTGTCCGCGCGGTACGCGCCCGAGCCTATGGGCCAGCCCTGATCGGGGGCCGGGCGGGTCACCGCTAACCCGGGGTCGGCGACCTGCGGCGGTACCGAAGGAGACTCGGACGCCAGGCGGATGACGAGCGTGTGATCGTCCGGCGCCTCGAACGTGGCTCCGGAGAGGAGCGCCGTATCTCCGGCCGTCCAGGATGCGATCACGGCGCGCGCGGTCACAGGCACGCCATCCCAGAAACGGGCGTCGTCGCGCAGCGTGAACGTCCAGCGGCGGCCGGATTCACCGCTCGCCCAGGATGTGGCAAGGGCTGACTGCGGCAGGCCCGCGCAATCGAGCCGGACCAGTGTCTCGTACAGCTGCCGGAACACCAGACGCTCGGCGTCGGTCGCGGGCAGCGGCGCGTGCGCGGGATCGACGCCGCCGCTGAGGGCGATGGTCAGCGTGTCGGGAATCGATGCGGAATCGGCCGAGAGCGCGCACGCATCGATCGCCACCGCCGGCTGCGGCGGCCGTACAGGCGCGGTGCTCGGGCCGCAGGAGAGCACGCCGGCGCCGACCAGCAGTCCCAGAGCCAAGCGTCCCATCATCCGCGTCTCATCTCCGCTTGTGGAATCGCCGGACACGTTTCCAGGTGGACCGACAGGAGGGTGTGATGACGACGATGACGATGTCCCACGAGCTGCGGCACGCGACGAAGAACGATCTCACCGAGCTGGTGCGGGCGGAGATCGTGCCGCTGTTGAACCAGCGGCTGGCGGACGCGATCGACCTCCAGCTCCAGGCGAAGCAGGCGCATTGGAACGTGAAAGGCCCGGCGTTCATCGCGCTGCACGAACTGTTCGATCGGGTGGTGGAGCACGCCGCCGGCGCCGCCGACCTGCTGGCCGAGCGTGTCGTGCAGCTGGGAGGCGTAGCGGAAGGAACGGTCCGCATCGCGGCCCGGCGCTCCGAGCTGGACGAGTATCCGCACGCCATCGCGGGCGGGAGCGATCACGTCGCGGCCCTCTCCAGCGCCATGGCGACCTTCGGCGCGCGCATACGCCGCGCGATCGACGAGGCGGCCGAGCAGGGCGACGCCGCCAGCGCGGACATTTGCACGGAGATCGTCCGGGGAACTGACAAGCTGTTGTGGTTCGTGGAAGCCCACGGCCTGGCCTCCGACTGAGGACGGCGGCACCGAACGGGATGACCCACGCGCCAAAGGTGCAGGCTCAGCGGCGCGTGCGCAAAACCTATTCGGTGCGCAGCGCCTGCAGCGGGTCCACACGCCCCGCGCGCCGCGCGGGGATGAAGCTGGCGAGCGCGGCGATGGCGAGCAGGGCAACGGCCACAGCCGAAAAGACCACGGGATCGCGTGGCGATTCCGCGAACAGCAGTGGTTGCACCCAGCGACCCACGATCAGGGCGATGCCGGCGCCCAGCAGGACGCCGACGAGCGCCAGGCGCATCCCCTCGACCAGGACCAGTCGCACGAGATCGGGCACCTGGGCCCCCAACGCCACCCGCACGCCCATCTCGTGGGTACGCTGCGCCACGTTGTACGCGATCACGCTGTAGAGGCCAATCGCGGCGAGGACCAGGGCCAACAGGCCGAACACCGTGAACATCGTCGCCCCCAGTCGCCACGACCGTGCCTGGCCGCCCAGAACGTCGGTCAGGGGCGTAACGGTGACGTACGACGGACCCGGCATCAACGGCTGCAGCCGCCGGCGCATGGCCTCCCGCGATCGCGGCCCGTAGCCGTGCACCCGGACGAACAACCCGCCCAGGTCGGGGTTGGACTGAGCCGACGAGAGATAGTAGAAGAAGCCGGGGTCGTCGCTCAGGCTGCGGGACATGATGTCCTCGGCGACGCCGACGACCGTCGTGCACGGCACTGTGTCGCTCCCCACTCGCACGCACTGGCCGAGCGGCTCGCGGCCCGGCCAGAGGACGCGGGCCATCGCGTCGCTCACCACCATCACGCGCGGCGCGCCCGCCACGTCCCGATCGGTGATGCCGCGGCCGCGCAGCAGGCGGGTCCCCATCGTGGCGAAGTAATCGGCAGAGACAGCGTTCAGGTCGAACTCGCCCAGCCGTTCCACCGAATCGACGCCAGCGACGTGGAGATCTGTGTTCCACGTGCTCCAGAACGGCATCGTAATCTGTCGGGAGGCGTGGGCGACGCCGGGCATCGCCTGGGCCTCCTCGAGGAGCCGTCGCAGCAGCGCGACGTTGTGCGCGCTGTCGAGCTGCACACCGCGCATCTGCATGTCGACGACGAGCACTGAGTCCGGGTCGTATCCCAGGTGCACCTGCTGCACATTTCGCAAAGAGCGGACGAACAGCCCGGCGCCGACCAGCAACACCACCGACAGGGCGCCCTGGAGCAGCAGCAGCGCCACGCGCGTGCGGGACCGATGCACCGCACCCTCGCGCGTGCCCGCCTTCAGGTCTCGCGTGAGATCGGCGCGCCCGGTCTGGAAGATCGGCGCCAGGCCGGTGAGCAGCCCCGCGACCAGTGCGGTCACGCCGGCGAACAGCAGGGTGCGTGGGTCGGTCACCACCGTGGCGCCCGACGTATTCGACAACAGCTCGGCGCGCAACACCGCGCCCCCCCACTGGGCGACGAGCACTCCCGCGACCCCGCCTAGCGCCGCCAGGAGCACGCTCTCGATCAACAGCTGGGCGGCGAGCCGCCCACGGCTCACGCCCAGGGCGAGCCTTACCGCAATCTCACGGCGCCGTCCCAGCGCCCGGGCGAGCAGCAGGTTCGCCACGTTGGCGCATGCGATCAGCCATACCACGAGCGCCACGCCGGTGATCCAGGTGGCCACCTTGGCCTCGCTCGACTCGTTGGGGCCGCGCTCCTCCAACACCGACGCCGCGATCGCGTGCGGATGCTCCTGCTCCACGCGCGTGCTCCTCGAGTCCCCGGCGTCCTCGGCCGCATAGCTCCGGATGTAGGCGGCGGTGAGGTCGGCATTGGCCGCGGACAGGCTGACTCCCGGGTTGCGCTCCACGAGCATGGAGGCCCAGGTCCAATGATAGGTCGACCACCACACCTCGCCACGCAGCCGCAGGTTGGCGCCCAGCTCGCCGCCGTACGCCGCGATCGGGACATAGGCCGCGGGCGTCTCGCCGGGCCAGAGCCCGGCGAACCCGCGCGGCGCCACGCCGATGATGGTGTAGAGCGTGGCGCCGATCCGGAGCGTCTGACCGAGGACATCGCGATGCCCGCCGAAGCGGGTCTGCCAGAATCCGTAGCCTAGAACGGCCACGGGCGTCCCGTTGGGCGGGGTATCCTCGGTCGCCGTGAAATAGCGGCCCAACGGGGGGGCCGCGTCGAAGAAGCCGAAGAAACCCGCGCTCACCACGCCCACCTGCATCTCGCGGGCCTCGGTGCCCACACCGATCGCGAGCTTGCGCTCGGTGAACGCGGCGGTGCGCGCGAACGACCGGGTCCAGTGGGTGAGATCCAGGAAGCGCTGGTACTGCACGCCGTCGCCGACGAATTCCTTGTCCCGATAGGAGCGGGCGAGGTTGACGCGGTGCACCAGCGCGGGATCGCGTAGCAGCGGTGGCGGGCGGAACAGCAGCCGGTCCACGACGGAAAACATCGCGGCGTTGGCGCCGATGCCAAGGGCGAGCGTGAGGACGACGGCGAGCGTGAACCCGGGCCGGGCCCGCAAACCGCGAACCGCGTAGCGCAGGTCCTGGATGAATGCGTCCCGACGGGCGTGGGAGGTCACGTTGCTTCGATGCGGGAGCCGCGGAAAGGGTTGCGTGCCCTAGTTGGCCGCCACCTGGTATTGCTCCAGCATCCCGTCGGGCAGCTCGAAGGTCCAGACCCGCAGCGACCGATCGGCGAACGCGACCCGATAGACCCGCAGGATCATGCCGCCCCGGAGCTGCTGCGCGACCTGAGCAAATGCCTGGGGAACCCCGAGCGGGCCCAGGCTGGACGCGAAGTCCGCGACCGCCTGGGCGCTGAAGTAGGCGTTGCCGTCCGCCGTGAACAACGTGCGGTCGATGGTCCCGTGCTGGAGGCCTTCGAAGATGGCCCGCGCCCGGGCCGTCCGGGCATCGGTATTGGCGTCCGCTGTGGCGAACAGGAGCCCGCTGATCCGCCGGGCGATCACGCCCGCGGCGCTCACGGCATCCTGATTGACCAGCACGATCACGGCGGCGTGGTCGTCCGGGTAGACCAGATTCGACGCCGTGAATCCCGACACCTCACCGCCGTGGGAAATCAGGCGGTGGTCCCCGTCCATGCCCACGTCGACCCCGAGCCCGTAGCCCGTGCCCGTCCCGTTCTTGAGGAGCGTCTCCGTCGCCAGCGCCCGGTAGGACGCAGGTGCGAGCAGACTCTGGTTCACGAAGGCGATGTCCCACTTGGCCAGGTCGGCGGCGGTCATCGCCAGCTCGCCCGCGGCGAACAGCCACCCTTTCCCTTCCTTGGGCGCCGGGCGCGGCGGCCCGAGGGCGTAGCGCATGTACCCCGTGGGGTCGGACTGTGGCAGCCGGCCGAGGTCGATGTTGACCACGCTCTGCATGCCGAGCGGAGCCAGGATGCGCGTGCGGAGAAACTCGAAAAACGGCATGCCGCTCACGCGCTCCACGATCACTCCCGCGATCACGTAGTTCGTGTTGCTGTACTGCCACCGGGTGCCCGGCTCGAAGTCCAGGGGCTTCTTCGCCCAGCGTTCGAGGATCCCGGCGGCGCCGATCGAGTCGAGCATGAAGGGCGGGACGTAGTCCTGGGGCCAGTAATCCTGATAGCCGGAGGTGTGGGACAAGAGCTGCCGGATCGTCACGTCGCGCGCGCGTGTGAGGTCCGGGAGGAACCGCGCCACCGGATCGTCGAGCGAGAGTTTCCCATCCTGTTGCAGCAGCAGGATGGCCGCGGCCGCGAACTGCTTGCTGATGGACCCGATACTGAAGCGCATCTCGGGCCGCGCCGGCACCGGCGGCTCGAGTTGCGCCGCCCCGTAGGCCTGCGCGTACACCAGCCGGCCGTCCTGCACCACGGCCACGGACGCTCCCGGCACCCCGGTGCTCTGCAGCACCTGCCGCACGAGCGAGTCCACCGCCGTCCCCAGCGGCGCCTGGCCCTGGAGGGGAGCGGTGGTAGCCGTACAGCATGCGAGTACGGCGATTGTCCTGCGCATGATCGGCCCCTTGCAGAAGAGTTCGGACAGGGTGCTCACGTAGCGCCGGTTGTCAAGAGGACTGGTGTCGGCGCATTCTTCAAGCTATGAACAAACCCAGAATCTGCCTCGCCCTCGCCGCGGCGCTCGTCCTGTCCCGCGCGGCGCTCGCCCAGCAACCCGTGCCGGTTCGGGCGGGCATCGCCGATACCTCGCCGTTTCGCCCGCTCGAGCTGCCGCCCCCCAACGAATCTCGGACCGCCTCAGGGTTGCCGGGACCGGGGTACTGGCAGCAGCGGGCGGACTACACGATCCGCGCCTCGCTCGATACCGCGACACACACGATCCGGGGCGATGAGACGATTCGCTACACCAACAACTCGCCCGATTCGCTGCGCTTCGTGTGGCTGCAGCTCGACATGAACGCCGGATCTCCCGACTCGCGCTTCGCCGCCCTCGCCAATCCATTGGCGCGTCAGGAGCCGGGCTTCCGCGCCGGCGCCACGATCGAGCGGGTCGCCGCGATGCGGGCGGGCCCCGGCGCGCGATCGGTCGCCACCGCGCTCGCGTGGCGCGTCAACAGCACCATGATGCGCGTCGATCTCGACCGTCCGCTCGCGCCGCACGGCACCGTGTCCCTCGCCGTGACGTGGCACCACCAGATCCCGCGCAACGGGCGCACCGGGCGGCAGCAATTTCCCCAGGGCTGGCTGTACCAAGTGGCCCAATGGTACCCGCGTCTGGCCGTGTATGACGACGTACGCGGGTGGAACACCGACCAGTACATCGGCTCGAGCGAGTTCTACCTCGAGTACGGCGACTTCGACGTGACGTTGACGCTGCCCGCGGGGTATACGGTGGCCGCCACAGGCGCGCTGCGCAACCCGCTCGAGGCGCTGCCGGCCGGCATCCGCACGCGCCTCGCCGCGGCGGCGCACGCCGATACGATCGTACACGTCATCACGGCGGACGAAGTCG
Source organism: Gemmatimonadota bacterium (assembly GCA_041498155.1). GTDB lineage: Bacteria > Gemmatimonadota > Gemmatimonadetes > Gemmatimonadales > GWC2-71-9 > DASTHG01. Next base: position 47,071 of record JBGQHV010000005.1, read on the forward strand.
GCACGCCCGCGCTGCTCCCTCCCGGGACGGGACCGTCCCGGACCTGGCACTTCACCGCGACCAACGTGCGCGATTTCGCCTGGGGCGCCGCGCCGAATTTCATCTGGGACGCGACCAGCTGGGACGGGATTCTGATGCAGGCGTTCTACCCGCCCACGGTTGCCGACGTCTGGAAAACGGCCGCGGACATGAACCGCCACGCCGTGATGATTCACTCGCGCTGGTTCCACTACCCGTGGCCCACCGCGATCAGCGTCGAAGGCCCCGTCGGCGGGATGGAATACCCGATGATCACCTTCGACAACGCGCAGAACGAGAAGGAGCTGTACTACACCATCGCGCACGAGCATGGACACGAATGGTTCCCCATGATCGTCGGATCGGACGAGCGGCTCTTTCCCTGGATGGACGAGGGGTTCAACACCTTCATCGACTGGTTCAGCTTCCGCGCCCGCTACCCGGACGACACAACCCGGATTCAAGCTCTCGAATTCGGCTCGATGCGCGCCTACCAGCAGTTTCTGCACAGCTACCGCGGCGTCGAGACGCCGATCATGGAGAGCCAGGACCGGTCCCCGAACGGGTTGATGAGCGGGTGGAACGCGTACGGCAAGCCCGCCGTGGCGCTGCATTTCCTGCGGGAGCAGGTGGTCGATTCGACGGCCTTCGACGGCGCGTTTCGCGAGTACGTGCGCCGCTGGGCGCTCAAACATCCGCAGCCCGCGGATTTCTTCCGGACGATGAACAACGCGCTGGGGGAGGACCTGTCGTGGTTCTGGCGCGGCTGGTTCGTGCGCTCCGACCACCTCGATCAGGCGGTGGATTCGGTGGTGCAGCGCGACACCGCCGGTCAGACGCTGACGCGCGTCTTCCTCTCCAATCGGCTCGAGATGGTCGCCCCGGTCGAGCTGACGGTCGGGTCGAGCGACGGCGCGTCGCGCACAGTCAAATTACCGGTGGAGGCGTGGCTGCGCGGGCAGCGGACGATCTGGGGCCTGCTCACGCCCACGGCCGCGAAGCCGGTACGGATCGAGATCGATCCTCGCGGCGTGTACCCGGATGTGGACCGATCTAACAACGTCTGGACGGCGCCCCCGCCGGGGCCGTAGCGAGGTGATCGGTGGCCGGCGATCGGACTGGACACCGGCCACCGGCCACTCGGCACCGCTCAGTCCACAAACGCCCAGAGCAGCTCCCGGCTTTCCCGGTCCATCTGCGCCGGGTCGGCCAGGTGGTAGAGATCGCCGGCCACATCCCGGATCAGGAGGCCGCCCCCCGGCAGCGCGCGCGGCCAGTCATCCAGCCGCGTCACGAAACGACGCGGCCCCTGGGCCGTCACCACCCGCCAGCGCCGGATTTCGACCTCTTCGTCGATCTCCAACACCCGTGTGACCCGGAGCACGAATCCGGCCTCCACCAGCGCCTCTTCCAGGGCGCGCCGGGACTGCCGGTCGAGTGCCGCCGGATCGGACACCAGCGCGAACTCCTCGTCCTCGTGGTCCCGCAGCGAGATCAGCCGGCCCGGCTCCGACCACGGGAAACAGCGGCGCACCGATACCGCGCGCACCGCGCCGTGCTGTGTGGCCCACAGCTGGCCATCCGCGCGACGCTCCAGCGTGAGCTCGGTGTCGGACTGAACCGGCGGTTCACGTACCAAAACTGTAGTCATGCGTCCTCCTCTCAGGCCAGTTGCAACTGCATCTCGTACAACTTCCGGTAACGTCCATCCGGGCGGTCCAGCAGCTCCCGGTGCGTGCCGGCCTCGGCCAGGCGCCCGTCCTCGATCACGAACAGCCGCGACGCCTTACGCAGCGTCGACAGCCGGTGCGCGATGGCGAACACCGTGCGCCCGGCAATCAGCCGCTCGAGCGCCTGCTGGATCTCCCGCTCCGTCTCCGTGTCC